>DAINCT010000638.1:0-2330 GCA_036732245.1 Chloroflexota bacterium
GAGCACCACAGCCTGTGTGGCAGAAAATCCTCAGCGTCATCTGGGTCGGTTGTTCGGCGTGGGGTCTGGTCGTCGCGGGTATCGCCGGACTTACTGCACGGATGCGGGGGCGATAGCTACCGGTGCGCTTGATTCGTGCTCAATTCGAAAGTGAAATCGAGGGGTCGGGCCTTCGGTCTTCGTTTGCGTCCAAACCGCTCGCCCACACCGCCGTCGATGGCCACAAGAATCGCGAGATCGAACGTTCCACCGTCCTGTTCCTCATCGTTGATTGTTCTGCGCCCGTGGAGCCGCCTAATCTTCCGTTGCGGCCGACCTATGGGCCTCCTGCGTTCACTGAAGGGTGGCCGGATCACGCCTCGCCGGTGGGGTTGATCTTTTCCGTTCAACTGGGGGCCATGCGCCGGGCACTCGATGCCGCCATCTTTGCTCTGAATGGCAGTCACATCACGACGGTGAATCGACCGGCCCTATTCTGGCCAGTGACTTCAACCAGCTTCGCGAGGCCCTGCGATGAGCGCACAGAGACGAATCCTCGCGTTCTGTTCAGCGTTGGTCACCTGCGGGCTCCTGTCCGCCAACGGTTCGGAGGTCAAATTCCACCCAAGGCCCGGCTCCGAGCCTGTGGTCGGTCACTACCTCGTCACACTCGGGGAATCGATTGCCACAGACGCTGCGGGCGCGTCGGCCGAAGCGCTGGCCCGGGCGTACGGCGGTCAACTCGAGCCACGTACCTCGTCGAATGTTCGGCAGTTCGCAATCGGTATGCTTCCAGCCCGCGCTCGGGCGCTCAGCGATGACCCGCGGGTGCGCGAGGTCGTGGAGATCGCTCAATCGGAAGATGGGTTGCTGGCCCCGCCACCCCCGCCGTCGTCGAATCCAGCGGCGCCCACGGCCCGCCACTTCATGACTGGAGCGCTCAACGTACAAACGAGCGGTGTCTACGGCTACGACGGGGCCGGCAACATCATGTCCATCGGCGCGGATTCATATTTCTACGATCCCGTTGGAAGGCTGACCCAGGCTACGATTCAGGGAAACCAACAGTCCTACACCTACGACGTCTTCGGGAACCGGACCAGCGCCGTCCGAGCGCCCGGCGCCATCGGCTGCATCGGGAGCACGAACTGCGAAGCGCCCGTCAGTGTCAATGCCCAGAACAATCACCTCGCCGGGGTGAGCTACGACGAGGCCGGAAATGTCACCAATGGCTTCGACGCCACGTACCGCTACGACGGAACGGGTATGGTCACCGGCGCTACGGTCGGCAGCGATATTCGCGACTTCGTCTATACCGCGGACGACGAGCGGATCGCAGTGCGGCGAGGCGCGTCGTGGACCTGGACGGTGCGCGATCCGGGCGGGAAGGTCCTGCGCGAATTCACGAGCCTGGAGACGGCCGCGCCGTTCGGCCTCACGAGCCACAACTGGTCGCGAGACTACGTCTGGCGCGACGGCCTACTCCTGGCCTCAGTCTTTCCGACCACGCCGGGATCGCCCGGCACCACGACGTACCACTACCACCTGGACCACCTCGGCACGCCGCGTCTCGTGACCACCGATGGCGGCGTCATCGTCGGCAAGCACACCTACTACCCCTTCGGTGCCGAGATGGACCTCACGCCGAAGGAGACCTCGTTCGAGCTCATGAAGTTCACGGGCCACGAGCGCGACATCGTCGCGGGGGATAACCATAGCGTCGATTACATGCACGCGAGAATGTACAACCCGAATCTGGGACGCTTCCTATCGGTTGATCCAACTTGGAGCAGTGCCGATCTCGGCAAGCCACAGAGCTGGAACCGCTATTCGTATGTGATGAATAATCCGGTGAACATGACGGATGCAGATGGCAAATGCCCGTGGTGTTTAGGTGCAGCAATCGGCGGTGGTATCGGCATTGTTGCTGGCGGGGTCGGTGAGGTATGGCGGCAGGGGACCATCATGAACGCCGACTGGCACCGGGTAGCCGCGTCGGCGGCGGGAGGAGGCGTTTCAGGAGTCATAGCTGGAGGAACGCTCGGGATGAGTTTGCTCGCGGAAGCGGGTGTGGGAACCGTCGTCGCTGTGAACGCGAGCGCGAACGTCGTGGGAAATGGAATGACACGCGGCTTGAACGGCGAGCAGATCGTCGATGGCAAGCAAGTCCTGATCGATGCGGCTGTCGGCGGCGCCGGCGGCGCGATAGGCCGAGGCACCGCGAAAGTACTCAGCGGTGAAGCGGCAGCGCTTGAAACGCAGGTACTGACATCTCAGCAAGCTGCTCGAAGCGGCGGGGGCTATGGTGCGGCGCAATCAGCGAGAGGCGCTGCCGCCAAGCTCTCCAGTGT
>DAINCT010000639.1:0-2325 GCA_036732245.1 Chloroflexota bacterium
TATGACTATCAGTAAACGTGATAGCTGGCGGGGTGTCGTGGACACTTTTCGAACTTTCGTCCTCGCCTGAGGAGCCTGATGAAACGGCAAGTCGTGGGTCATTCAGGCGGCTTGGGTCGGGTCGCCAACAAGTAGATGCCTCCAGCGAAGCCGCCAACCAGTACTAGCAACAGGACGTTGGGAATCGCAACCTGGACCCATGTGCTGAAACCCCAGGTTGGGTGCCGGTAACTGAGGGTGAACGCCAGTATTGGAAGTCCGGGAAAGAAAAGGGCCACGCCTATCCCAATAAGAGCAGCGGTCAGTCGTCGCCCCACGTCAGTTCCAATGATTCCATGCGCTTAGCGGCGCTGCTCTCGGAGGAGAAGAGGAGGTCACCCGCATCGCCTGCGAAGAACAGGTGTTTGTCCGGGGCGGAGAGCCCAACTGCTGGCAGCTACACGAAATGCGGCTTGACTGAACTTCCGAAACCAGGATCCTGTGGGAGAACCAAGCCGCAGCCGCGATGGGCTGTATCGTCCTGGCACCGTGAGCCACAGCGCACCGTCGTGGCTTCTAGTTGCTTGGGTCCTTGTGATGGCCTGGGTATTGACCGCTTGGGCGCTCTACTTCCGGAGGCAGCGACGTACGCTCCCCCGACGACAGGATTCCGGCGGCTCGCAAGCTACCTTGCTGACGACTGTCGGAGGCGGTCGCGTCGGGATGATGAACTACACCGTTCCCTTCGTGCGCTTCAGCCTCGATGAGGCAGCCGCGGTGTTCCGTTTGCCGTTTAACACGGCTTCCATCACGTGGAAAGACATAGTCCGGGCTGCACTGGTCCAACCGATGATCCCGATCGGCAAGGGCGTGGAGTTCCAGTTGCAGCGCCATGCTGCCATGACCGTTTGGACTGACGGGGCGACTTGCGTGAGGATCCTTGACCTCTGCGAGCAGCACGGGGTCCCGGTTATCCGCGACGCCGCATTCCGCATCTGAGCCGAGGACCAAGAGTTCTTGCATCAGCCCCCAAAGTTCGAAAAGTGTCCACGATCACCCACACCCGCGCTATCTGCGGAGCTGCCACGGCCGCTACATACGTGGTTCGTCGACCCGCCTTGGCGACCCATCGTCAGTCGGCGCCACTCGAGGTTCGGGTCGGTAGACGCGATGTACCTCTTCGTGGCCGGTCTCTGTGTCCGCTGTGGCCAACAGAACGAATTCATGGCTGGCTTCGTTTGATACCTACGATGGTGCGATTTTGCGGCTAGGGAGACTGAGCGCGGGGATTATGGCGCTCGGGATTCTTGGCTGCGGTGGTGGGCAGCCGTCTGCGGCCTCTTCACCGTCAGGAACGCCCACTGCGTCGTCGGCGGCGGATCCGAGGCCCTCGCTCCCGCCATCACCATCGCCGGCGATCGCGCCCGTAGCCGGCTTCGGACCCGGGGCATGCACCGGTAAGCCCGCGGGCACCCGCACGCAGGACATGGGTAACGATCGCTTGAGTGTCCAGGTCACACCCGGCTGGGTTGACACCTCAGCAACCTATGGTCCCAACGAGACTCTCTTGCTACGCCTAACAGCGCCCAACGGATACGGCAACTCTCCAATGACATTCGAGCTTCACAGCATGCTGGGCAGATTCTTAAGCTCAACGTCTCGTGAGCAGGCCCAGCAGAGAGCAGCAGAGTTGCAACAACCAGATCCGTACAATCCGGCCGCAAATGCACCGGCGGTAGGCTCAATTTTTGATTGCACTGTCGCTGGCGACCAGGCAGCCTACTTCAGCCTTGTCCGGGGCACGCAGGTGGAGGTCGACTATTACGTTTTGCACAGCGGCTTCCTATATCTGGTGCGCCTGACTGGAAACGGAGGCATCACCGCAACTGGTGCGACCGATATGAAGGCGATGCTGGCTTCGCTGCTATTCGGCGAGTAAGGGCAAGGCCTCTCGCAATAGGATCGCGGCTGATTTCCGTCGGCGCCACGCCCTCAACCGGGTCCCAAGAAGTGACGTCGGTAGCGCACCTCGGACAGGTTGAAGCCGTCGCGCTGTTCGTTCTTGGCCGTCCCATCGGGCAGCCAGCCGGCCGCCTCGTAGAACCGCCGTGCGCGCACGTTACCATCCAGCACCCAGAGGACCGCCCCCTTGAAGCCGGCCTCCACCAGCGACTCTGTCGCCGCCTCCATCAGCCGGTGCCCGACGCCGGTACCCCAATGCTCGGCCAGCAGGTAGATCGCGAACAGCTCACCGACACCCTTCACGTCCTCGTCGCGTGCCGCACCGCCGCTGCGAAGCCCTTGATCTCACCGTCAGCGCCGCCGGCCACCCACGGCGCGTCGCCG
>DAINCT010000640.1:0-1348 GCA_036732245.1 Chloroflexota bacterium
GGCTCTGGATGAGCAGCGGCTGGTCGTCAGCATAATGAATAGATGATGCGAGAAGAATCACATCAAATGGTCCCTTCGGGAGGTGGTCCCAGCCTTGCTGAACAAATTCGCAATCCGGAAATCTCTGTCTGGCTCGATCAATGTATGCGGCCGATTTGTCGAGCCCTACGACACGTTGGGCCCCTTCAAACTTTGCGAAGCCGCAAAAGAACCCTTCGTTACACCCGACGTCCAAGAAAGACCGGCCCACCAGCGACGGCAGGCGGAGGGCCACGAGTTTCCGGATCGATAACGAATCGCCTGGAGCACCTGGAAACGACTGGTATTGAGTCACCATCGTGCTTTATTGCCGACATACGTCGGGGAACGGTCATTATTCAGATCGGTGTGATCCCAGATCATTCAGTCAACTTCGCCATTAGTCTGATTGAAGCACTAAATCGTACCAGCACGTGGATCGGATGCGTTCGCGGTCGTCGCGACGAAGGGCGAGTGGCGGCCTTCCATCGCGCGGTGGCGGTGGACGCTTGTAATTCTTTTTGTCTGTACCGCCAGACGGCGAGTTAGGCGGCGTGAGCCGAAGCGGAGTTTCAATTGCGGGCTCACTAGCGCAGCAGTCCTGGCACGGTGGGCATGCGTGGGTCTTCCTCCAGTACGTGCTCGGTTTCCGCAGACTCGGGTTCGATGTGCTCTTTCTGGACCGAGCAACACCTGACGGGATCTTCGCCAAAGACGCTTGGAAATACCTCGCGTCAGTTATGAACCGATTCGGGCTGGCAAGCGATTACTGCCTGTTAGGCCCGGACGGCCGACCCGTCGCGGGCATTCCTCGCCAGGAGGCGCTTAGTCGGACGCGCGACTCGATTCTTTTAAACGTGACCGGCTATCTCGACGACCGAGAGCTCCTTGCCGCCGCTCGAAAGCGTGTGTACCTAGATATCGACCCTGGGTTTGCTCAGATGTGGAGGCAGCTTGGGTTACACGACACATTTGCTGGCCACGATTTGTTCGTGACGATCGGGGAAAACATCGGCCGTCCCGACTGCAATATCCCCACCTGTGGCCTCGAGTGGATCACGACGCGACAACCGGTTGTCCTCGACCTCTGGCCCGCCGCTAGCCGTGGCGGACGCACTTTTACCAGCGTCGGTGCGTGGCGCGGGCCCTTCGCGCCCGTGGAGTACCAGGGAACCACCTACGGGCTCAGGGTTCACGAGTTCCGGAAGTTCGCCCACCTGCCACAGAGGACAGGGGAAGACTTCGAGCTCGCGCTCGACATCCACGAGGCGGAGACAACCGACCTCGACCTGTTGCGCCGGACCGGCTGGCGCTTGGTCCCGCCCCCATC
>DAINCT010000640.1:1358-2321 GCA_036732245.1 Chloroflexota bacterium
GTTCATGGTTGCGAAAAACATGTATGTCCAGACGCATGGTGGCTGGTTCAGCGACCGAAGCGCTTGCTACCTCGCCAGCGGAAAACCTGTGCTCGCCCAGGACACCGGGATCGCATCTCTGTATCCAATTGGCGAAGGGCTTCTTACGTTCACCACTCTCGACGAAGCGGCAGCGGGAGTAGAGGCGATCACAAAGGACTACGCGAGGCACTCCAGGGCAGCTCGAGAGCTCGCTGAGGAGTTTTTCGACTCTGACAAGGTTCTGGCAGCACTTCTCGAGAAGCTCGGCGCCTGATATGGCGACCGCGATCGTGAGCGGCGTGCTGGCCGGCAAGCCCGGTAACGGCGGCAACGCCTGGGCCCGCCTGAGCGTCGTGGCAGGATTGCGCCGGCTGGGCTTCCAAACGTTCTTCGTTGAGCAAATCGAGAAGGTTCATCCCGAAACCGTTGCCTATTTCGAAGCAGTAGTGCAGCAATTCGGTCTGACTGGCAGCGCCGCGCTCGTTGCAGGCACCGAATGCCACGGGATCGAGCTACATGAGCTGGATGCGATCGCAGCCGATGCGGTGTTGCTCATCAACTTTGGCGGACACCTGACCATCCCTTCCCTTGTGCGACCCGCTCGCTGCAAGGTCTACTTGGACGACGACCCTGGGGTTACGCAGATCTGGGAGGCATCCGGATTGCCCGGGGCCCGGCTTGCTGGCCACGATATCTACTTCACGTTCGGCGAGAACATAGGCCGCCCCGGTTGTCCTATTCCGACGGGCGGCATCGAGTGGCACCCCACTCGCCCTGCAGTTGTCCTCGCCGACTGGCCTGTCGTTGGCACCGTCGAGCCAGGCGCTTTCACCACCGTCGCAACTTGGCGCGGACCCTATGGGCCGGTGACCTTGAATGGCCACACCTTTGGCCTCAAGCTCCACGAGTTCCGCAACTTCATAGAGTTACCGGCCCGCACGG
>DAINCT010000641.1:0-2310 GCA_036732245.1 Chloroflexota bacterium
CGGCGTCAGAGACTCCAGGGTCTCGTGACGGCGATAGAGCTGTGTGGTGCCGCGCTCCGAGATCAGGAAGTACAGGCCATCCTCCAGCCACTGGACGCCGCCGGCGCCCGCCGTGCTCCAATCGCTGGAAACGGAATCACCCACCGCCAGGTCGGTCCCCTCCAACAGATTCTCCAGATCGCCGCCATCCCACGCCACCGTCCAGAGCTGTGGGAAGTAGGTGGGCGCCTCTCCGTCCGGTTTGGCATACCCCACCATGGCCAGGCGGCTCCCATCGGGGCTGAACCGGGGCGAGGTCCAGGTCCCACGGCCGTCAGTCACGCGGCGCGGCTCGCCCCCGTCGCGTGGCACCAGCCAGATGTCGCTGCTCGACTCCAGATCCCATTCCGGGTTGCGATTGGAGGCAAAGGCCAGATGCCGGCCATCCGGTGACCAGGTGGGTTCCTCGTCATACGCATCGCCGCTGGTGATCTGCCGAAGCTCTTTCGTGGCGCGGTCGACGATGAAAATATGGCTGCGCTGATGGTCGATAAAGCCGGACCCGTCTTCCTTATATACAGCGCGCTCCACGATCCGCGTCGGCGCGGGCGCGTCGGGATCGTCGCTTTCCTCCCCGTTGGGCACCGATCCCACGAAGGCGATGGCATCACTCTGGGGCGACCAGACAGGCGTACCGGCGCCCGGTTTACGATCGGTCAGAGGCACCGCCTCCCCACCCGAGGCAGGCAAGAGATAGATCTGTGCCTTCCCCTCCCGGCGCGAGAGGAACGCCAGCCAGCGACCGTCCGGCGACCATCGCGGCGTCGAGTCTTTATCGCCGGAGGTATACTGCCGGCTACTGTCACCGTCCCAGAGATAGATGTTGCTGACATAGTCGTTTCGGTCGCGATCGAGATGTTTGACGACGTAGGCGATGCGCTTCCCATCGGGTGCAATCTGCGCGTCGCCCACCATTTTGAGGCGATACAGCTCTTCAGGGGACATGGGTAAAGCTATCAGCTTTCCGCGAATCGCAGTACCATAGACCGTACACTCTGGAGGTCATGGTGGATACGACAACAACCGTGGACACAGGGCAGCCGGGCGCGCACGACGTGTCGTCACCGTCCTGGCGCTCGCAGTTGTACGACGACCTGATCACGCAGGCCCTCGGTGACGCCGCGCTGCAGCAGCATGCTCCCATCGCGGGCCCCCTCAGCGGCACCGAGATCCTTCGCGCTTATACCGTCGGCCGGGTCAGCCGTCTCATGGACGTACGCGAGCGCACCCTACAGGCACAGGGCCGTGCCTGGTTTTCGATCGCGGGCGCCGGGCGAGAGGTCATCGGTTGGGCGTTCGGACGCCACCTCAAGCCGTACGATGCCAAGATGCCGTACTACCGGGACCGTACGCTCGCGCTGTGCAGCGGCGTTACGCCGGAGGATATGTTTCTCCAGACCGTGGGTGCGGCCACCGATCCGGCCTCGGGTGGCCGGGAAATGCCCAGCCACTGGGGCTCCCGTCAGGCAGGCATCGTGGCCCAGTCCAGTCCCACCGGGTCACAGGTTTTGCCGGCGGTTGGCATCGCCGAGGGAATCGTGCGCGCGCACGATCTGGGCGTGCCGCTGGCCGAACCCTGGCAGCCGGATTCGGTGGTCTATACCTCGCTGGGCGACGGCACCACGGCTGAAGGTGAGATCGAGGAGGCGGTTCGTCAGGCGGCACGGACCAGGGCCCCCATTATCTTTTTGATCGAGGATGACAAATACGCGATTTCCGTTCCGGCCACCTGGGCTATTCCGGGTGGGAATGCCGCCCAACTGTACCGCCATTACGAGCAGTTTGGGATGCTGGTCCTGCAGTGCGATGGGACCGATCCGGTGGCGGCGGATGCCACCGTGGCGCAAGCCGTCGACTACGTCCGCCGGCGTCAAGGCTCGGTGGTGCTCCACGCGCTGGTCACGCGACACATGTCGCACTCCTCCACGGATACGCAGGACCAGTATCGGACCAAAGAAGACCTGGCGGAAGAGGCCGCACGCGACCCTCTGCTGTGCCTCTCCACCCTCTTGCGCGAGGCGGGACTGCTGGATGATGAGCGACAGCAGGCGCTGGACAGTGCCGCCGGACAGCTCGTCGCGGAGTCCGCGCACCGGGCGGTGGAAGAACCGCGAACCGATCCGACCACGATCATGCGACATGTCACGGCATCCGACCTGCAGGACCGCCGTCCCCAGATGCCCCTTCCCGCGGGAGGAGAGCCGATCGAGATGCGCTACGCCTTGAATCGGGCGCTCAAGGCAGCCATGGAGCAAGATCCACGCATCGTGA
>DAINCT010000642.1:0-2284 GCA_036732245.1 Chloroflexota bacterium
CCCGCCGATGCCGGCGACCTCGGGGGCAATGGCGGTCATCGCGGGATGGAATGCCATGAACCATTGGGTCTCGCCGACGTACGAGCCGCCCACGCCGCCGATCCCTCCGTCATACCAGGGCTGCTGCGTCAACCACTCCACCGTGTCGTAGCTATCTTCTGGTTCGTAGACGTACATGTCCCAGTGGTTCGGCTCGCTGGCGCCGGTCCCGCGGCAGTCCTGCGCGACCGCGGCGAAGCCGTGCTGGGCGAGGGCCAGCATCGTCGGTGCGCTGTTTTGTCGGCCATAGGGGGTGCGGGTGACGATCGTCGGCAGTCGAGCGACGCCCTTTGGTCGATAGACGTCAGCAACAAGCGTGTTGCCATCGCGTGCTCGCATCGGCACACCCGACTGGATCTCGATCTGCGCCGCCGTAAAACGAGGCGGCGTTGCGCGGCTCCCTGTCAGCACCGTGCGGGCATTGATGGCCGCCATCGGTTGTCCCCCGAGGACCATCGGGTACCGGGCCTCCAGCCAGTGCCTGAAGGCCCCGTCCACTACAAGTCCGTTTCGGTCCTAGTGCGCGAGCAGTT
Organism: Chloroflexota bacterium; assembly: GCA_036732245.1. GTDB lineage: Bacteria > Chloroflexota > UBA5177 > UBA5177 > UBA5177 > JANWJD01. Next base: position 573 of record DAINCT010000642.1, read on the forward strand.
TCGCGTCGCGAAGCCAGATAAACCCATCGATCCGAACGTGCTGGACGCCTTGTAGGTAGGGTTTGCGCATCCAGTAGTCGGTGAAGTAATAGAGGCCAGCCGTCGGACTCTCCTGCTCCATGATCGCATCGGCTTGCTCGTAGAGCTGCTGCCGCTTGGCGTTGTCGGCCTCGGGAGCGGCCTTCTTCACGAGGTCGAGGAACTGCGCGTTGTTCCAATGTGAGTTCAGATAGCAGGAGCTCGCGCAGTCGAAGAATGTGTTGTACCAGTTGGTCGGATCCTCATAGTCGGAGTACCAGCCACCGCGGGTGTAAATGTCAAAGGGTTGATTCGATCGTGCCGTTCGCCAGGCGCTGAAGGCCTTCGACTCCATCGCATCGACCTTGACGGTCACGCCAAGGTTGTCGCTCCACATCTGCTGGAGTAGTTCACCCAGGGTCTTTTGCCCTCCGGTGGGCACCGTGAGCGTCACCGCCGGGAACGACTTCGGGTCGGCGTATCCAGCGTCTGCCAGGGTCTTCTTGGCGTCTGCGGGTGTGCCAGGCAAAGCGTGCGAAGGCTGATAGCCGACGATGCCTGGCGCCACGAGGACCTTGGAGGCTTTGTAGAGGCCGCGACTCAGCGTTTGGACGACCTTATCCCGGTCGATGGCCATATTGAACGCCTGTCGTACTTTCGTGTTGTCGAACGGCGGATGGGTCGTGTCGAAGACCAGGAAGTTCCCTGCCGAGAGAACCTCTGGAGTCAGCTGCTTCCCAAGCACCGGATCGGCCAGGACGCGCTGCAGATCAGTCGCAGGAACCGAGATCGCAAAGTCCGTCTCGCCGGCCTCGAACGCGCGCAAGCTTGTCGTCGAGGCGTCGGCGGACGGGGCAATGCGCATCGTGATTGTGGTCAAGGTCGGCTTGGGGCCCCAGTAGTTGTCGTCGCGCACGAAGACCATTTCTTGGTCATGCTTCCAGCTGGCCATCTTCCACGGTCCGTTGGTCACGATATTCGCGGCTTCGGTCCACTTGTCGCCGAATTTCTCGACAGTCTTTTTCGGAACTGGATACAAATAGGTCAGCCCCACGATGGCCTTGAAGTACGGAGCCGGCGCTGAAAGAACGGCCTGCAGGGTTAGGTCATCGACTGCGCTTACCGCGACGGTGTTGGGATCAGTGACCTTCCCGGAGTTGTACGCATCGGCGCCCTTGATCGCGGAAAAGAACGACGACGTGTCAGACGCGAGCTTCGGGTCGATCGCGCGCTTCCACGAGTACACATAGTCACCGGCGGTCACGGGAGTACCGTCGCTCCACTTCGCTTTGGGATTCAGCTTCCAGGTCCAGGTGAGTCCGTCGGCCGAGATTGTCATGTCCGTGGCCCCAAGGAAGCGCACCTTCCCGTCATCGAGAATCTTGTAGAGACCCTCGAACACTTGATCGACGTACCAGATCGATGCATCGGCGGCGCGATTCGGATCCATATAGGTCGGCTCGCCGATAACGAACCGGAGATTCTGGTCCGGCGCGAGCGCCTGACCGGCCCCGGACCCCGCCGGCGGTGCTGACGAGGTCGTGCACGCGGAAACGACGACTGCCAAGGCCAGCGCAGCACCGAATTTCCGAAACACGGCAAGCCCTCCCTCTCGGACAGCCAGCGTTGCTGGCGGGGAGAGTAGTACATTACGTGTCACACTTTTTCCACCCCACGCGCCCGGCCCCCGACCC
>DAINCT010000643.1:0-2280 GCA_036732245.1 Chloroflexota bacterium
CGTCCCGGTTGGGCAATATAACCCGAGATGCTGGAAATGTTGACGATGGCCCCTCGCCCGGAATGTGCCAGCGTGCCGGCGCATGCCTGGACCATGTTCGCGCAGCCCTGGACATTTACCCGCAGGCACTGTTCCCAGTCCGTGGAGGTTGCATCCATCCCGTGGAAGTTGAACGTTGCCGCCGAGTTGACGAGGAAATCGATGCGCCCGAATCCGGTCAGCGCCTGGTCAATGGCGTGGGAACATTCATCTCGATCGCCGACATCGACATGCAGGTAGAGAGCCTTGCCTCCCGCGTCGCCGATGGCCCGTTGCGCCGCCTCACCGGTAGGATCATCGATGTCGAGCAGCACGACAGCCGCTCCCTCAGCGGCAAATTCCTCCGCGGTCGAGCGCCCGATACCTGAAGCCGCTCCCGTGACGACGGCTACGTGTGCTTCAAAACGAGTCGACATGATCGATCACGACTGCTCCATACGGTGTTAGCAAGGTTTCCGTCCACACTTTCGCATAGTCGCCGGCCAGCGTGCCGAATGTCCAGGGCCGCGGACGCTGGGCGCAGAGACGATCGCCGGCGTTCTGGTCCGGCATTTGTTGCTAACGGCGCACTTTTTATGGTCCGCGATGCCGGCTTCTCAAGCCCAGCGGGTAAACCCCGACCTACACGCCGGCACGCGCAATATACTTGTTATTGCATGGAAACTATGTAATACTGGGTGTTACTAGATTAGGCCACGTCAGCATGTGAATACGATGCTTTCGCGATACCGGTTTATGTTCTAGACGGCCTTCGTCTGGGACAGCGTATGCGAGCAAGGCCGATATCATGGTCGTCGCCATCACTCCGGCGAGCAATTCACAGTTGCAGAGACTGGGCACCTTCGTACGGCAACGAAGGACAGCCCTTGGAATGACACAAGTTCAACTGGCGGACCGCGTCGGCTGGACCCAGGAGCGGGTTTCCGTTCTGGAAAACGGGAAGTACGGTATGCCGTCCCTACCGTCCCTGTCGCATCTGGCATCAACCCTGGATACGACGCTCTTTGCCATGCTTACCGCCTCCGGCTTTGGAGGTGACGATATCTCGGCCGTGGCGGAGGAAGATCCGAGTCGACACTCCGGTACGGTGCTCTTCCGTACCATGCGAAGGCTTCTGACCATCGAAGCGGCCTCGCTGAAAGAGTCGCTCGACCAGGCAGCCGATATGGTCGCCGAAGTCATGTGCGCAGACAAGGTTGACGCGTTTATTCTCGAACCGCAATCGGACACGCTGGTCGCCCTGGGATCGAGCAATACACCCATGGGGCACAAGCAGTTCACCATCGGGATGAATCGAATGCCGATTGCAAACGGAGGTCGAGAGGTCGAGGTGTTCCAAACGGGCAAGTCCTACCGCACCGGGCACGCCAGGGATGATCCGGGAATGCTGGTAGGTGTCACGGAGGGGCTGGGCGTTCAATCGTTGCTGACCGTTCCGCTCGACGTGGCGGGAGTTCGCCGGGGTGTGTTGTTGGCCGAAAGCCTGCGCACGGATCTGTTCACGCGCGAAGACTTATCGTTTCTGGAAACCGTCTCGGCCTTCGTCGGGGTGGCGGCACAACGTGCTGAAATGGCCGAGCAGAATGCGGCTGAGCTTGCCCTGGCAGCTCGGCGAACGGCTGCCGAAGAGCTATTGACGGTTCTGGCCCATGATTTACGCAACCATCTCACCCCGTTGAAGGCCTATGTCTCCATGGTTACGGAGAAGGCGGAGCGTGAAAAGCGTCAGGATTACCTGGGGAATCTGCATGGCGCCGGGCGCGCCATTGGTCGCATCGAACAAATGATAGGGGAGTTACTCGACGCGGCACGTCTAGACCAGGGTATGTTTGCACTGTCGATCCAGCCGGTCGATATAGTTGCCCTGCTCCAGCAGATAGGTAGCGAGTTTTCACCGCAGGGACACCCGGTAGAACTCGACCTGCCCGATGACTTAGTCGGGTATGCCGACCCCACGAGACTGCGTCAAGCGGTGGAAAATCTCCTCAGCAATGCGATCCAGCATTCACCCGAAGGTGTTCCTGCCGCCATGACGCTCCGTCGGGAAACACGTGAGCGCCGCGAGTGGGCCGTGATTCACGTGCACGACCAGGGACCCGGGATTGCACCGGAAGCTCTACCAACCGTCTTCAACCGCTTCGAGAAGGGAGACGGCTCCAGCGGGCTGGGTCTTGGGTTGTACCTGGCTCGCGGCATCGCTGAGGCCCACGGTGGGACGCTCCTGGTTCAGTCGGAGCCGAA
>DAINCT010000644.1:0-2273 GCA_036732245.1 Chloroflexota bacterium
GGCCAAGTATCTGCGTCTCGGAGCGCGTATCCCGAAAGGCGTACTGCTGGTTGGCCCACCCGGCACTGGAAAAACACTGCTGGCACGAGCAGTTGCCGGCGAAGCCAAGGTTCCCTTCTTCTCCATCAGCGCGACCGAGTTTGTCGAGATGTTCGTCGGAGTTGGTGCCAGTCGGGTCCGAGATCTGTTCGACCGCGCCAGAAAGGCGGCCCCCTGCATCATCTTCGTGGACGAGCTGGATGCGATCGGCGGTTACCGAGGGACACGGGGGCCGGTCGGGGGTGGATCGAACGATGAGCGAGAGCAAACGTTGAATCAGCTCCTCGTCTCGATGGACGGGTTCGAGCCGAACGAGGCCGTCATTGTCCTGGCGGCGACCAACCGACCGGATGTGTTGGATCCTGCCTTGCTGCGCCCCGGCCGATTCGACCGGCAAGTGGAGGTCGATCCCCCGGATCGACAGGGACGTGAGGCGATTCTCAAGATCCATACACGTCATATCCCACTTGCCTCCGACGTCGACCTGGGCGACATCGCGCGCGCAACACCCGGCATGAGTGGAGCGGACCTGGCAAACCTGGCCAATGAAGCGGCGTTGGCCGCGGCCCGGCGGGGAGAATCACAGGTGACCCGCGCCAACTTTGACGAGGCGCTCGACCGCATCACGCTGGGCCTTGAAGGGGCGCCTCTTATGGATGAGGAGGAACGGCGGACAGTGGCCTACCACGAAGGAGGGCATGCCCTGGTGGCCTTCATGCTTCCCAACGTCGATCCGGTTAACCGCATCACCATCACGCCGCGAGGCCGGTCACTCGGGGTCACGCAATTCCTCCCCGTCGACGAACGGCGCAATTACCGCCGGGACTATCTGCTCAGTCGGATGGCCGTCGGACTTGGTGGACGCGCCGCTGAGGAGATCGTGTTCACCGACATCACTTCGGGAGCCCAGAACGACCTGCAACAGGTGACAGGGATCGCCCGGACCATGGTGACTCAGCTTGGTATGGCTGACGAGCTGGGACCGGTCTACCTTAGTGGATCGGGCGACAATGCCCTGAGTGGCCGTATATACAACCCGTGGGAACCAAAGGAGTACAGCGAGGAGACGGGGCGTGTTGTCGACCAGGCCGTCGAGCGTCTGGTCGGTGGCGCACACGATCGCGCCCTCGAAACACTCAGGACGAACCGAGCGGCGTTGGACGCCATCGCCGCTGCGCTGCTGCAAGAGGAATCTCTCGACCGCGACCAGTTCACCGCTATTGCCGCTGCCCACGGTGCCCAGCCCCGGCCATCGCCTTCGGCGCCCAACGAGCAGGTGAGCGCGGACGGTGCCCTATCCAGGAGCGCGATGGCTCCAACCCCTGGACCGGAGGAGTAACGCGAGGGTAGCGCACGATGTGAGAGAACGGGAGGACAGAGTTTGTTTGAACATCGCCTCTCTCGTCCTCTGGCTGTAAGCAGCGCCGCGGGCACTCTTTCAGGGAAGGTGGTACGATGGCGGAACGATGGAGACTGCGAGCGTCACATGCCCCGTGTGTGGCCAGCCGAACCCGGCCGGCCGCCGCTCTCGTCCGACAGCGTCTCATTGCTCTACCGAGCACGACCGGGTCTGCCCCGTGCTGCGACCACCGGAGCCGGTCTCCTCATCACCGAGTTTCAGCGGCGCTACTTCGATGCCAAGAGGCTCGAATTGGGGACAGTACCCCAGATTGTCTGGCTTGGTAATCAGCCGGGCGTGTGGCTGAAAGGCGCGCCTCACGTTCTCTACTACGAAGACCCTAAGGGACACATTTTCCAGGATACCGGCCGGCTGGCCGGCAATGTGCTCGTGTGGCAGCACGGCAACGTGGTGCTGCGGATCGAGGGACGCATCTCACTCAAGCGCGCGCTCGCAACAGCCCGTTCAATGCGATGAGGTAGTACGCTCGGGCCGACTTGTGGGCTGCGGAAGGATTTCTGCCGGCAAAGACCTGGGCCCTGTTTCCTCCTTACACTGATCCGCTGATTTGCCCGCAGTTGTGGCCCAGTAACTAGAGTCTGCGCACCGCTCGGGCTGTATCTCCGGATGATCTGTAATGAACTCTCCTTATTAAAGGTTGTACAATAACCATTAATAAGGAGAGAGTGTGTCAAAGGTTATTCGCCGGCGATGGCAAGCAGACGTGGGGTCCGGTCTGCCGAGAAAGGACCGCCGCTCCTGCGACTACGAAGTGTATGTCCCGGATCCACTGATCGGTCGCCCGGTCACGTTGGATGGTGACGTTGCCGCAGAC
>DAINCT010000645.1:0-2271 GCA_036732245.1 Chloroflexota bacterium
TGGCGCAGATGTCCGACCTTCAGTTCGACTCTGCTCACACGCCGACCTTCCGCATACCGGCACACGATTTCGACGACGGATGCGGCGATTCCAAGCTCGTGCATTACCGGCCATTCCCTCGATACAGTTCGTCGATGCGGTGCCGCAAGGTATGGTAGACGGACGCCTGGACTTCCTGCAGTCGGGGGATGTAGTCCGAGTGTACGACCACCGCATGGTCGGCCAACCGCTCGGAAACAACCTTGCCCCCGTCGTACCCGGCAACGCCCACGGTGAGCAGGCCCCGCTTGCGGGCCTCGCCCAGGGCGGCCAGGATATTGGGCGAACTGCCACTGGTCGAGATGCCGATTGCCACGTCATGCGGCGCGGCGTGCGCGATCAGTTGCCGGGTGAAGATCGCCTCGCTGCCGATGTCATTGGCGATGGCGGTGATATTCGCCGGTTCGGCCGAAAGGGAGATGGCCGGAATGGGCGTCATGCCGGAGGGAGGCGCCACGCAATCGATCGCCAGGTCGTTCGCGTCGGTGGCGGACCCGCCGTTGCCGAAGGTAATGATCTTGCCTCCCAGCGCCAGTCGATCGGTGCATGCCGCCGCGATCCGCACGATTGCGTCGGACTCGGATTCGGCCACCGCGGTACGGATCCGGTTTACCTCGCCGACCTTCTGCAGCATCGATGCCTGGACCTCTTCGACTGCTCCGGCCAGGCCCTGTTTATCGCGTCCCAGAAAGGGGTAGAGAAATGCCGCCGCTCCGATATCGTGCCCTTGCTCGCGATGCTCGAAGTACACATGCACCGTCTCCCAGAGCAGGTGGTAGAGGATCTCGAACACCTCCTGCACGATGAACGGATCCTCATCGGGTGGGGTGAATGCGTACTCTGCTGCCTCGCACGGTAAACCAAAGGTCAGCGCGCCGCGCTCCCGAGCCACCTGTAACGCAGCGGTGACGGCAGGACTCGGGTCACTTTCCGCGAAGCCCATCACCATGTCGTCTGGGTTCAACAGCACGGGTACGTGCGCGGCAAAGTCTGGTCCCAGATCCAGCGCCGGCAGGGCACGCTTGCCCACGATGACGGGATGCACGAACTCGACCGATACGTGTTGCGCATCGGTGGCCGCGGCACCCAATCCGAACGCCAGCAATCGCCCCCCGGCCAGGAAGCGCCGAGACATCTCGGCGCAGGCTTCGGCCAGCCGTGGGGCCTCCGCCCGGAAGAAGTCCTCGCAGATGGCATTCCGTCGCAGGAGTTCCAGCCTGGTACGCTCGGTCGCATCCGCGACCGCCGTGGGGGAGTAACCGGTCGACTGCATCATGGTGCCTCGTGCCTAGCAGATCCGCGGCAGCGGGTCGCCGATGAGCATATCGACCATCCGGGTGCCACCGAACTGCGTGTGCATCAAGACCATGCGGGCCGGTTCCACCTGCACCTCACCGATGACCGCCGCATCCGCGCCGCCCTCGATACCATGGAGGGCACGCACCGCATCCTCGGCCACAGAGGGGTCCACCACTGCCAGAAGTTTGCCCTCGTTGGCTACATAGAGGGGATCGATACCCAGAATCTCGCACGCGCCGTTCACGACCTCGTTCACCGGTAGCGCCTCTTCCCACAACACGACACCGTACCCTGAGTCCCGCGCCAGTTCATTCAGGACGGTGCCCACACCGCCCCGGGTGGGATCGCGCATGAAGCGCAAATGGGTACCCGCCGCTTCCTTGAGCGCTGCGACCAGATCGGTCAGCGCCCGGGTGTCGGAATACACCTCTGCCTCCAGATCGAGATTCCCACGAGCGATCAATATGGCCACGCCATGGTCACCGATCGATCCGGAGCAGATGATTTTGTCGCCGGGTCGCACCGACGTCGTGCCAAGCGAGAGGGTTGGGTCTGCGATGCCGACACCTGTCGTAATGATGTACAGCTCGTCTCCCTTGCCGCGTTCCACCACCTTCGTGTCACCGCAGGCAATGGGCACGCCCGCTTTCCGGGCGGCACCGGCCATTGCTTCCAGCTCGCGCCGGAGCACCGCCGTTTCCAAGCCTTCCTCCACGATAAGCGCGGCGGATAGGCCGATAGGGGTTGCGCCCGCCATCAGGACATCGTTCACCGTGCCATTGACCGCCAGCTCGCCGATCGAGCCCCCCGGGAAGATCAGCGGACGTACGACAAAGGAATCGGTAGTCAGGGCCAGCCGGCCGTCACCAAACGGCAAGAGGGCCGCATCGGACAGCGGCGCCAGCGCGGGGTTGTCGAAGAGCGGAAGCACCA
>DAINCT010000646.1:0-2267 GCA_036732245.1 Chloroflexota bacterium
CCGCTAGAGTGCATGAATGGATGCAATTAGCTCGCGGGAGAGCCGCGCCACGGATGCAGTAGTCGCACACAACCTCCGCCGCACGTATCAGAAGGGGGGCCGGTTCTCACGTGGGCGCCGCGAGATCGTGGCCGTGGAGGACATTAGCTTCAGCATTCCGCGCGGCACCATCTTCGGCATGCTCGGGCCCAACGGCGCGGGCAAGACCACAACCATCAAAATGCTTTCCACCCTGCTGGTTCCGACCAGCGGCACGGCGACCGTGAGCGGATATGACGTGGTGCGCGAAGATCAGATGGTTCGCCGCCAACTGGGGGTGGTGCTCGGCGGCGATCGAGGTCTCTATGCCAAACTCTCCGGCCGCGACAACCTCATGTACTTCGGCACGCTCTACGGACTGCGCAAGAGCGTCTGCGCTCGGCGCGCGGATGAACTCCTTGAGATGGTGGGCCTGCGCGACCGCTCGGACGAACGAGTGGAGGGGTATTCGCGCGGCATGAAGCAGCGCGTCCACCTGGCCAAGGCGCTGCTGCACGACCCCCCGATCCTGTTCCTGGACGAGCCCAGCATCGGGCTCGATCCGGCCGCAGCCGTCGACCTGCGCAATGCCATCGCCGGACTGGTGCCGGAGCACACTGTCCTGCTGACAACGCACGATATGGCGGAGGCCGATGTCCTCTGTCGCGAGATCGCCATCGTGGACAAGGGACTGATCGTCGCCCAGGGCACGCCGCAGCAGTTAAAAGCGCGTGTCGCCGGCTCGCGGCGCATCGTCGTCTCGTCCGCCTCGGCGGTGGATGGTCAGATGGGCCGTATTGAAGCGGAGTTGAACCGTCTGCCCGGCGTGCGCGGTCTGAGCGGTGAAACGGTGGACGGGGGTCGGCGAGAGTGGACCATCCTCTGCACCTCGACCACGTCCACGCTGGATTCCACCCTGGCAGTACTCAGGCAGTTCGACACGCCGATCAGCGGCATCAGCGTGTTCGAGCCGACACTCGAGGATGCATTCCTGGCAATCGCCGGACGATCGTTCGAATGATCGCTCGACCCGAGGCCTTCCTCAGCCCGCTGGCGCATCGCTGGGCCGTTTTGGTGGACACGGCCCGCGCGTACTTCGTCATTCTCAACAGCTATGCCATCCAGCGGGTCCGAAACCCGCTGACGCTGACAATTAATTTCGCCACCTGGCGGATTGCGTACGGCCTCACGGGCCACACACACGTGGCAGGCGCCTCGGTTTCGGGATTTCTGCTGATCGGCTCCTTTGGCAACATCATCTGGTTCTCTACCCTGTGGTCGAGCGGCTATGCCATTGAACGGGCGCGTCATGAGGGCACCAGTGCCGCCCTGTTCCTCTCTCCAGCCAGCCGGCCAATGGTGATCGTCGGGTATGGGTTAGGAGCGTTGATGATGGCCATCCCCGCCTTCGCGGTAGTCTCCGTCGTTGCTGTTCTCAGCGGGGCGCGCTTTCACCTGGTCGATCCGCTCGCCGCGTTTCTCGCCTTTGCCGGCCTGGTTGCCGGCACGCTGGCCTGTGGCTTCGCGCTCGCCGGGATCTTCATCCTCTCGCGACGTGGCAACATCATCGCCACCCTTCTCCAGATGCCGATCTACTTCCTGGCAGGCTTTGTGATTCCGATCTCACGTCTCCCAGTCTGGGTTCAACCGTTCTCCAATGCCTTACCGGTGACGCACGCCGCCATCGCGCTTCGGCAGACTGCCCTACTTGGCTACACCACCACGCAGGCTGCGCCGCAAATTCTGGCTTGCTTCGGTGTGGCGGCGGTGTATTGCATCATCGGCTATTTCTCGTTACGGAGAGTGGAGCATGTCGCGAAGTACACCGGCCAGCTCGACCTCTACTGAGAGACTCACCGGCTTCGCTGCGGCGTGGGCGGCCATGCTGGCGTCCTGGCGTGCCAAATTTCTGGAGGTCCTGGCCTGGGCTGGAGCGGGCGGCGAGTTCATCACCTGGATCGTCTTCCCGGCCTTCCCGGTGATGATCATCGGACTGATCTACCGCGGGGCGCGTCCGGATCTGCTCGGATACGTCGTGATAGCGGCAGCCGCAAACACCGTTGCCCAGAATCTGACCATGTACCTGACCAATCTGCTGGACGACGAACGGATGAACGGGACATTGATCGGGCTATTTCTCGCGCCGTGTCCCAGGTATAGCTGGCTGATTGGCTTCACCCTGGGTGGCATCATCGATACCGTCTTCAGCGCGTTCGTCGTGCTGGGACTGGGGCTGTTGGCCTTTCGCA
>DAINCT010000647.1:0-2265 GCA_036732245.1 Chloroflexota bacterium
TCACGGTACGCCTCCATTTGGATGGTTCAGCCTTTGGTTCGCGCCTGATAGAAGAACGCGAGAACCACGGTCTGGCCCCGGTAGTCCGAGAGGCGCACCGGAGTCTTGAGCAAGCCGTAGCGTGTCGCGCCGTTGAGAGAAAAATCCGGCGCCATGTCATTGACACCGGGTCCGGTGGCTGGGTGCGTGACCGCTGTATTCTGCTGGCCGTGCGCTACGGCCGCCGCTGAAATCAACGCAGCGGCTCCGGCCATCCAGATTTTGATGCGAGCTCGAGCGAGCATGCCACAATCCCCATTGCGATATTGAGGCAGTTTACACGCCGGACCATTGGCGTGCCAGTCACCAGTATCCAACCACCAATGCTTGCAAGCTCTGCAACGCACGAGCCGCACGAAGTCGCAGGAATGGAAATGCCATCGTCGCCCGTGATTCGGATGCCTCCGGACTGAAACAAGGCCGCCTTCAAACCGTAGGTAAGCATGGGTTGTCTAACCCGGTCACACCCGAATGGAGTCAGCAATGAAGCGTCAGATACGGGGTGCCGCGATCGCCGCGGCGCCATTTCTAATCGGCCCCGCGGCGCACGCGCAGTTCTCGAGCCCCTATACGGCGCCGAGAAATGCCGTCGTCGACGCGTCCGGCGCGCGAAGCGTGGAAGTCGAGGCGGGGGCTGGAAGCTTGCGCGTGGAAGGCAAGCCTGGCCTCAGACAGGTTCAGGTGGTTGGCACCGCGCGCTCTTCTTCACAGCAGTTTCTGAATCAGATCAAGCTGATCGCCGAGCGGAGGGGGGATGTGGTGTTCATCAAGGCGGACATTCCCGATCAGAACTGGCCATCAAACGATGACTATTCCGCTGCTCTCGATCTCGTCATCCAGGTGCCTCAGGGCATGAATGCCGAAATCTCGGACGGCAGCGGCGATGCGAAGGTGTTCAATGTCGGCTCCCTCGAAGCCTCCGACGGCTCCGGCGACTTTTCGGTGGACGGGGCGGCGGGAACGGTCCACATAAGCGATGGATCGGGCGATCTTCGCATCGAAAACGTCGGCGGTGACGTAAGCGTCACAGACGGGTCGGGCGACATCAATGTCCGAAACGTCACGGGCTCCTTCACCGTCGAGAGCGATGGATCGGGGAGCATATATGCGTCCGACATTCGAGGCTCGGTGGTCGTTCAAAATGACGGCTCCGGTGGAATCGAAGTCAACAAGGTTGGACGTGACTTCAAGGTCGAGTCGAAGGGAAGCGGAAGCATCGAGTACGCCGAGGTGAGCGGGCACGTCGACATTCCCGAGCGTCATCGCGATCGATATCGGAGAGGCGAAGGGCGATAGTTGGCGGCGTGCACGTTTATTGCCAGACTCCGGCTTGCACTCACGGGGAAACGGATGGCGCAGTCGAGCGTTGTCCGTCGATCTTTCCCGCTTGCCCTCAACGGAGATTTGAAATGCGCTTTCTGGCTATAGGCTTGTGTGCTATCGCTGTGCTACCCGCTGTTTCCAGCGCACAGCAACCGGTTAAGCTTGCGCCGCAGGGGCCAACTATTCAGGCTGCCGCGGTCGGGTTTCGCGTGAGTGAACCGAAAGTTGATGCATCATCCAAAACCACCACCGCGCAGATCATGCGCAGGCATCAGGGACAGGACGTCGCTCTGATGGCGGTTGGAGTCGGAGCAATGATTGCCGGCGCGATCATCGGCGATACGGCGGGAACGATCATCATCGTCGGTGGCGCCGCGATGGCGCTATTCGGCCTGTATCATTATCTCGAGTAAAGCTTTCGTGGTGACAACTCCTCCCAACGCTGGTCCAGTGCTGTGCAGGAGTCAGAGTGAATAAGCCCGTATCGGCGCGTCTGCACGGCGTGCTCGACTACGCGACGGTGGCGGCGTTTCTGAACGCGCCAATGGTGTTCGGATTTCATGGAGTTCCGGCCGCCATCGTCTACTGGCTTGCCGGCATCCATCTGCTGATGACAGGATGCACCAACTTTCCCCTCGGCGTCTTCAGGTGGATTCCGTTCAGGATCCACGGCGTGATCGAGCTATTGGCGGGGATATTCGTCCTGGCGGCGCCGTGGGTGTTCGGCTTTGGCCAGGATCAGACCGCGCGTAACTTTTTTCTTGCCATCGGGATCGTAGTGCTGGTCGTCGTCGCTCTCACGGACTATTCGCAGCGCATCGAAATCGCGCTACAAGACCCGAACGACCGACGCCGTTGGAAAGGGACGAGCTCGCCGGGCTAGGCTTCGCCTTCGATGTGAAG
>DAINCT010000648.1:0-2259 GCA_036732245.1 Chloroflexota bacterium
TCTGAAGGATGGCTCTCAGGTAAAGTTGGTGCTGAAACGCTTCAGGCTCGCCGACAGTTGGACGGCGTACCGCACGGGGGACACGGTTGGGCGGGAAGCCGCCTTGCTGACGGAACCTGCCTTGGGATCAGTGTGGCAGGTGTTCCGCAATCCGTACCGCGCCCTTGCCATCGAGGGTGGGGAAATCGGCTTACTCATGACGGATCTGACCGATACACTGGTGCCCGACGAAGGGTCGGCAATCACGGAGATACAGCAGGAACTCTTCTTGCGATCGCTCGCCGGCCTTCATGCCCGGTTCTGGGAATCCGATGCGCTTTATCTGCCGTGGCTCGCTCCGCTGTCCGCACGGTTTCACATTCTGCATCCGACTTCAAGTACGGAGGAGCTAAACCGAGCGAACGCGGCTCCAGTCTTCACGCTAGTGCAACGGGGATGGGGGATCGCCCTGCAGAAGCTGCCAGACCGGATCGCGACCCTGCTGCAGCGACCTGCCGAGCAGACCGCCGGGGATTTCTCGCACCTGCCGAAAACGCTCCTACACGGAGATACGAAGTTGGCGAACTTCGGTTTTTGCGACCGTGGCGGTGTGGCTGCCTTCGACTGGGCGACTATGGGGAAGGGCCCGGCGACGGTCGATCTCGGCTATTGTCTGGCAATTAATTCGGCGCGGCTGCCATCTGACAAGGAGCAAGTGATCGCGCGCTACCGGCGTCTGCTCGAACGCGAGTTACACAGACAGATCCCGCCGGGAGCATGGGACGACATGGTCACTCTGGCGATCGTGGCCGGCGCGGGTATGTTGCTCTGGTCGAAGGCGCTTGCGTTGGATGCCGGTACGCCCGGTGCCGCGGCCGACTGGGCCTGGTGGGTGGCACAACTCGAACGACGGCTCGGCTAAACATTAGGGGCAACCTTGACGCGCTTCGCTTGAGTTGATCAACCATCCGTCAGTGTGTGATGGCGCACGTTTAAGGTACAGCGCATGCGCCGAAGTGTCATCCGTGAAACCACCGCTTGACGCTTCCCTGGGCCTGATATACGATGGCACTACGCGAGGGAGAGGAGCGGCTGGGAGCCGTGTGTCCGCCTTTGGGATGATGCGGTGAATCTTCAGCTGAATGGCCGGCACACGCCTGAGATTCAGCAAGAGCAACCGTGTCGCAGGATTCCGGGCGTGGCGGAGACGAGAGGATTGACCCATGACTCGTTACGCTCCCCAGTCACAGACCCGGGCTCTCATGCGTCAGAAGCGCGAGATTGCGCAACGGCTGCTCGCTTGCGGTTTGAGTATTACCCAGGTGTCCCAGCAGCTACGGTGTAGTCGATACTTCGTGCAGCAGGCGCGCGAATGGCCCGCCTGTTCGGAGGAACTGGAACCGACGCTGTCGACCGAAGCACGCTGATGGCGAGAATCTAACCGCCTCTACTCTCGGCTGCAGGATCGAACGGACACGTCCAGTGCTCGTCCACAAAGCGGCCCGAATACTGTCGCGCCTCTGAACGAGTGCCGAAGTCGCTCAATATTGGGTTCGCGACTTAACCGGATCGTCAGTATTGACTTGTGTCGAGAGAAGGCGAGAGCTGTACTGCTTCTTGCGAACTGCAAGGAGCGTACGGTCGGTTAACTTGGGTACCGCAATGAGTGACCCGAACGTCATAAAGCGGGTTGACTATTAGAAAATTTGTTCTAATATTGAGATGAAGGGCCACTCAGGGTCCGGTGGCCGGCACGACAACCTGACAGAGGGGGAGGGCAGGCGGTGGCTATTCACTCGGTCTCAATACGCTCTTGGGGCGTAGGTGGCATGCGATTTGAAGGTCCGAAGTGCGGTTTGGATCACATCGCACTGTGGCCTTGGAGCTGGGCCGCGCCGTGTCCGGTGGGCCGTCGACGGAGCACCGCGTCGAGGCTCGGATGAGCGCTGGTGACGACGATCACCCGGTCGATCTTTCCGTGTCGCCCGAGCACATGATGCGGATACGGGATGGCGTGCGTCAGATCCTGGTTCAGCACATTCATGCACTTCGCATCGCGTCTCGGGCCTTTCGCAAGGCCGGCCTCCGCGATCGCGCTCGGCGCTGCGAGCTGGAAGCCGACCGACTCAGCCGCGCAGCGGCCAGCCTCGATAACCCGATGTCCATGTTGATCTTCCCGTCCGAGGAACCGCCGGAGCAGGGAGACGCGACGTAGCACCCCGGAACCGGCAAAGCCCGCCTGGCTCCCCACCTCCATACCAGCCAGACCGAACGCTTCAC
>DAINCT010000649.1:0-260 GCA_036732245.1 Chloroflexota bacterium
CAAATGATCGCTGAACTTCACGACGCCGAGCTGTGCAAACTTAACTCTCGACTATTGGCCATCGGCACCGCGATCGAAACAACATCCAGGCCGCTGGGGGAGAGGCTGTCCCCGTGCGATAGGCATTGCGCTTGTCGGCCGCCTTGACCACAAAAGGGGAAGTCCGTTAGAGAGAGCAGTGAAACGCGTGATAGAGAGGAAATGATGGCAAGCAATCCACTACACACACTCGAACAGTGCGGTCAGAGTATCTGGCTCGA
>DAINCT010000649.1:270-2248 GCA_036732245.1 Chloroflexota bacterium
TTCCCGGAATCGAGACAACATCCGGGCCGCTGGGGGAGGGGCTGTCCCAGGCGATAGGCATTGCGCTTGCCGGCCGCTGTGATCACAGAGTGAAGTCCATCAGAGAGAGTAGTGAAACGCATGAAAGAGAGGAAATGATGGCAAGCAATCCACTCCACACACTCGAACAGTGCGGTCAGAGTATCTGGCTCGACTCGCTCAGTCGTGGTCTCATCCACTCCGGCACGTTTTTGCGCCTGGTCCAGGAGGATGGCATCAGCGGCGTAACAGCCAATCCCAGTATCTTCGAGAAGGCCATCGTCGACAGCCATGATTACGACGAGAGCATCCGCGCTCCCGGCGCTGCAGGCCATCCACCGATACGGATCTACGAGGATCTGGCGATCCAAGACGTTGGCGCCGCCGCCGACATACTCCGAGCTACATACGATCGGCGTGAGGCTGTCGACGGGTTTGCCAGCATTGAAGTCTCGCCCGATCTGGCACATGATACCCGGGCGAGCATAGACGAGGCTCGGCAGTTTTGGCGCGAGCTGGATCGACCCAACGTCATGGTCAAGATCCCGGCGACGCCGGAAGGCATCCCCGCGATAGAACAACTGACCGCCGACGGCATCAACGTAAACATCACGTTGATCTTCGCCGTCGAGATGTACGAGCGCGTTATGAATGCCTATCTGACGGGCCTGGAACGGCGGGTCAAGCAGGGACAGTCCATCGATCACATCGCGTCGGTGGCCTCCTTCTTTGTCAGTCGCGTGGACACGCTAGTCGATAGGCTTCTGGAAGAGCGATCAGGACAGGTAGACGAAGCGAAGCGAGTGTCGCTTAGGGCGCTGGAGGGGAAGATCGCAGTGGCCAACGCCAAGATTGCCTATGAGCGGTTCCAGCAGGTCTTCGGCTCCGAGCGCTTCCTTCACCTTGCAAATAATGGAGGAAAGTTGCAGCGCCCGCTCTGGGCCAGTACGAGCACCAAGAATCCAAAGCTCCTCGACACGCTCTATGTCAGCTCCCTGATCGGTGCACACACCGTCAACACGATGCCGATGGAGACGATCGACGCGTTCCGGGATCATGGCGCGGTAGACTGCGGCGCAGTCATGCACGGAGTTGACGAAGCTCGCGAGGACATGTCGAACCTGGAACGGGCGGGCATCAGTATGAAGGCAGTGACGGATGAGTTGATCCGCGACGGCGTGGAAAAGTTCAGCAAGGCGCTCCGCTCACTGCTGGACACGATCGAGCAGCGACAGCACAGCTCCGTCGCAGGGTGATGGGATTCCGCCCCACCCCAGAGGTCGCCTCTGCAGAGGAGCAAAATGATGGGGTCCATTCCTGTACCGCTTGATGAAGGTTTGGCTGCATCCACCTTCGGGATGCTCGCTGCTCGGTAGGACCGACCAGTCAATTGCTGCTCGTGTGCGCTGCGATTCACAGGTTTCATTGGCCGATAATCGTCGTCTCTGCACTCTCCGTGCTGGCCGCGCAATGAGCAGTCAGGGCGTCGACAGCGCGGCAGGGCGACAGGTCAGGACCGAGCCGCGAGAATCCCGATCGGCCATCGTCGTGGATAGCCTTGCCAACCATCCAGACCTCGTGTCACAGGTGGTCGACATAGCCTGGTCTGAGTGGGGCGGCGGCCTCACGCAGGAAGACTACCGGCGCTGGCTGCGCGAAGCAGACGATGACTGTCGATCGAACTCGAAGTTCTCCGCTGGTTTCATAGCCATATCCGCCAACCTGCCGGTCGGCACGGTCCAGCTCCATGAGTTTGACCTCGACGAGGCGCAGGATCGCTCACCCTGGGTGTGCGGCATGGTGGTCACGCTTGAATATCGCGGGCTCGGCGTCGGCCGGCACATCAACCTGCCACACGACCCGCAGGCCCAACTCGGCGGCCCGGGCCCGGGTGCGCTCAGCGTCGTCGACCTGGACGAGGACCATGTAGCCGCCATCGCCGCCGCGACGCTCGAGGAAC
>DAINCT010000650.1:0-2244 GCA_036732245.1 Chloroflexota bacterium
GCCGACGATGATCAGCTCGGCGTTGAGGATGGCCTGAGCCGCCTCAGGGTTGATCTGCGCGCCGTCCGGCTTGAGGAAGACATGGCTGATGGGCGCATTCTGCTTCGGGATTTTCGACTCGCCTTCAACAGTGCTGCCGTTGATGGACGCGACCAGCGTCACGTCCTGCAGCGTCGAGGGAACGATCGTCCCTTTGACCGCGAGGATCTTGCCGGATTCGCGCAGCGCATGCTCAAAATTTCCTGTGACGTCGGCCATCGCCATGATGAACAGGTTCCCGAACGAGTGACCGTCGAGAGAACCTTCCTTGAAGCGGTGATCGAAAAGCTGCTTCATCAAGGGCTCGGCATCGGCGAGCGCGATGAGGCATTGACGGAAGTCGCCGGGAGGGAGGATCCGGTACTCGTCTCGCAGCCTTCCCGAGGAGCCGCCGTCGTCCGCGACAGTGACTATGACCGAGAGGTTTGACGTGTAGACCTTCAGGCCACGAAGCAAAGAGCTCAAGCCCGTTCCACCGCCGATCGCAACGATGCGAGGGCCGCGGCCTCGCAGGCGGAATGCGTGAATGACCTCAACGATGCTGCTGGTGTTGGTGCCGGGCAGGAATGGACCCAGAACGGATTGCGTGAGCTTCAGGTAGCTGAACAGCAGCAGGCCTACGCCAACGATGCCGAAGATAATCGCGCGCACCCAGTAGGGCCAGAACTGGAGCGTGATGTAGTAGAACTCGACCGGCAGCCTTATCCCCTGATAGATCTCCTTCAAGGCATAAGCGACACCGAGGACCAGCACGAGCTCGGCGAACATGAGCAGCAGGAGCCAGCGCTTGATCTGGAGACCAGGCGTTAGCCACCGCAGCCAGCTTGATGTGGACTGAAGCTTCTTGGCCATCTACCCCCGGTGCGACAACGGTTTCAAAACGTGCAAGGTTACTTTGGTACTACGCTTCACTGCAGTATGCGGACTTTACGGCGTGTGCGGCGGCTGGTGCGGTTTGCGGCTTTCGGCCTGGTTGTGGCAGCGGTCGCGACCGAGTTGTCCAAACCGGAGCCTGAGCGAACCTGGCAGGGTCGGGTGTTCGGCTATGTTCCGTACGATTTCCGGCCCCCAACCTGGCAGCGTATTCGGGACGCCTACTGGAATCCCACCTCCGACCGCCTCTTCAGCGACCGTGTTTTTGGCGTCGGCTGGGCGGTCAACCTGTACCGCGCGAAGACGCTCATGGAAGAGGCTTTCGGCCGGCTGATGGGCTCTCCAGAGCCAATTTCGATCCGGATGACTGTGCGCTCAGAGGGCTCCGCCAAGAAGCCCGACGTCCTCATCACCCGAGAATAAGAAGAGGCCCCGCGGGGGGTAAATACCGCGAGGCCTCAGAGGGTCGACGGGCAAATGGTTCCAATCTGTGCATAACAAAATCAGCAACAATTTCGCCGGCCGGCCGACCCGACGACGCTTGGCTGGGACAATCAACGGGTAACGACCTTGGGGAGTGGCGCAACGGTAGCGCAGCTGACTCTGGATCAGAAGGTTGAAGGTTCGAATCCTTCCTCCCCAGCCAACTCAGCCGGTTGAGTTCAGCTCCTACGCCTAACCCGATCAGGCTCTTGCGTGATTGGATGCGGGTCGGACTCAAGAAAGCGACAACGATAACCGGGCGATAACGAGGCGTTAAAGCTGCGTCGTCCGCGTTCAACGTCTGGTGCCAGCTGGGCCGTGGCAGGAGCGCGGGTTAGACGCTGGATCCGGTCGTTCCTCCCCAGCCACCGACTGTTTAGCGGCGGCTTTGCAACCCGGGCGGCCAGGCGGTCAGGTCCTCTTGGCACCTCCACTTCTAGCGCCGAAAACGCCTAGAAAGGGAGATCCAGCGCCGAGCAAGAACCCCAAGTCATACCAATTTCCGCTTCTGGCGACGTTGTAAAGGGGAAAGCCGCCCCAGAACCCCAATGCGTGGGCGACGAGAACGATCCATGCCGTAAGACCATTCCATAAGCCCCACAGGAGGTCTTGCCACCACATGACGTTCACGATGTTACCCCGGCTTCCTCAAGCCCGTCCCGTGGCACTTCTTGGCTCAACCCACTTTCCCAACCAATCTCGATGACGGCCCATTAGTGTTGGGCCGTGGCGGCGCAGATCCTTGTCGGCACTCGTGACGGGCTCCACCGCTTCGCGGCGTCCGGTGACATTCTCAAAATCGAGCACGCGGGGCGGGAGGTCACGACCATCGCGCCGGAAGGGTGGGAG
>DAINCT010000651.1:0-2236 GCA_036732245.1 Chloroflexota bacterium
TCGACCGCGACGCCAGGTTGAACTGGTTGGTGATCGGCATGGGAAACGGCATGACTAAAGCAAACATCGAAGCCGCCCTCCAGGGCTCCGGCGCCAGCACGCAGATGCTCGGGATCCTCTGGGGCTACGGCGCGCAGCAGACGAACTACCACACCGTTCAGGATCATATCGCGCCGAACACCACGAGCGATCTGCTCTACAAGGGCGCACTGACGGACGAGGCAAAGTCGACCTTCTCGGGTCGAATCCGGGTAGTCAAAGGTGCGCACGGTACCGACGCCTATCAGGCAAATCGAAATATTCTGCTGAGCGATCATGCCGCCGCATATCCCAGCCCGAATCTCGAGATCGAAGCGAATGAGGTGCGGTGTACACACGGCGCCACGGTCGGCAAGGTGGACACCGATCAATTGTTCTACCTCATGTCCCGTGGCTTGTCGCGGGACATAGCGACCCGCATCATCGTTGAAGGCTTCTTCGAGGACGTACTGCAACGTGAGCCGGTCGGCACCATTCGAGACGAACTGCGGGACCTCATCGCCCGAAAGATGGATCTAGGGTAGGTGCCGCGTGGCGATCGGTGATTGGATAGAGATTTGTGATGCAGCCGAGGTCGTCCCGGGCGAGGGTGTGCGGGTGGAAGTCGGCGACGAGGCAATCGCTCTCTGGAACGTGGATGGGGCGTACTACGCCACTCAAGACTCGTGCACGCATGAGGAAACGTCGCTCGCGGAGGGCGATCTCTGGGGCGATGTGGTGGAATGCCCACTGCATGGCGCGCAATTTGATGTGACCAACGGTGAAGTGTTGAGCCTGCCGGCCGTGGTGCCGCTCAAAACGTACCCTGTCAAAGTGGAAGACGGCAAACTGTATATCGAATGGAACGCGGAATCGTAAGCTGAACGCGAAGGAGAGTCGAAACGATGTCAACGGAAATCATGTCGGCCGATGAAATGGTGCGCGAAGCACTGCGCGAGGTCATCGATCCGGAAATCGGAGTGAACATAGTGGACCTCGGCATGGTCTACGAGGTCGAGATCGAGGGAGAGAGCGTCAAGATCACGATGACGCTCACCACCCCGGCTTGCCCCCTAAGTGAGTACATTGACGCCGCCGTAAAGGAAGCGCTCGAACCCGTACCCGGTATCACCGACGTGGACGTCAATCTGGTATGGACCCCGCCCTGGACGCCTGCCATGATGTCCGAAGACGCCAAGCTGGAGCTCGGTTTCTGGTAAAGTAACGGCTTCCTACAGGAACGGCAGTCGCTCGTACGATCCGCCGAGAATGTCCTTCGAGTTACCGCCCATCCACCCGTCCAGCACGGTTCCATAGACGGAGCGGAAATCCACTCCATATTTGAGGTCGCCGTTATCGTCCAGATTACTGAGTATTGGGTCGTCCCCGTATAAACCGCCCTTGACCTTTCCACCCACAATAAACATGGGCGCCGCGGTGCCGTGGTCGGTGCCGCGTCCCGCATTCTCGCGGACGCGTCGGCCGAATTCGCTGAAGGTCATGCTGACTACCTGGTCGGCCTTTCCCTGCGCGGTAAGGTCGGCGTAAAACGCTGTCAGACTGTCGCCCAGCGCCTTCAAGAGATTGGCGTGCGTGTAAACCTCTGCGACGTGATCGTCGAAACCGCTCACCGTGACGTGGAAAATGCGGGTTCCCAGATTAGCTGAGATCATCTGGGCGACGGTTTGCAGTTCGCGCGCCAGCACGCTGGGCGGGTATTGAACGGTCGACTTGTAATTCGTGGTGATCGTCGCAAGGTCTTGCACGCCTTGTTGTGCGTCGGCTCCGGCCGACCGCACCATGCCCAGATAGTCGAGAGTTGGCTTCCCTGTCGCGGTGTACATGCGGTCAAAGGCGTCGAGCACGGCATTCGGAGTCTGGCGCATGACCTGGAAGCGGAAGTTTGCCACGGTGTCGATAGACGTCACAGGCACGCGCGTGGAAATGAGGGTCTGCGGCGTCAGCGGGCCGAGTGCGATCGCTGTCAGAGGGTTCTTGGAACCGGCCAATTCGGCGTCGAGGAAGCGGCCCAGCCAGCCGGTCGTGGAGATCCCGGTGGTGTTCGCCGTCTCCCAGATGCTGGTCCCCTGGAAGTGCGATCGACTCGGATTGTCGTACCCGACGCCCTGGACGACTGCCAGTTTTCCGGTGTCGAAGAGCGACTTCAACCCCTTCAGATTTGGATTGAAGCCTACCGTCGCATCGATCGGTATGACAC
>DAINCT010000652.1:0-2221 GCA_036732245.1 Chloroflexota bacterium
ATTCGCCCAGCAGGGATACGTGGCATTTGACATAAATGTCCGGCTCGCCGGCCACGGCGGTAATTATCCGAACGACGTGCAGGATGTGAAAGATGCCGTGGGATTCCTGGCCGCTGATCATGCGCGCTACCGCATCGACGCGCGCCGTCTGGCAGTCGTGGGTGCGGGCGCCGGAGGGCATCTGGCATTATTGGCCGGTTACACACGGAGCACGGGTCAGTTTGCCTCGCCGCACTATCCCGACGTGGTGGCTCGCATCGGGGCGGTGGCGGATTTCTTTGGCCCCTCCAATCTGGCCAAGCTGGTACAGCACTCCCGCGATCCGGCCGAAGTCAATGCGGTTGCCTCGTATATGGGCGCACCATACGTCTCGAACCCGAAGCTGTACGTTCAAGCCTCACCGCTCACGTACCTCCCAACGGCCGTTTCCACCATCCTCTTTCACGGACTCCGAGATCACAGCGTGTCGATCTGGCAACCATTCGACCTGTACCGACTGCTGCGTCAAAGTAAAGCGCCGACCAAGTTGGTCGATTTCCCGGGTGCTCCACACGGTCTCATGGACCTCACGCCGCAGGAATTGCAGGCGGCCGTGACGCAGACCGTCACATTCTTCAACAACGTCTTCTACCGGCCTCCACCGGTTCAGTAGGCTTGACAAACGTCCGCGAAAATCCCTACAGTTAAAAGTCGTACCGCGACCGTACCGGGCAGGTAGTCGGGTACGTTTCTTTTATCTGGAGACCTCTTCCTGTGACCGTAAACACCCGCTTACAACCCATTGGAGCTCCCGGCGACCTCCTGTCCGGTGTGGATTTTGGTGAAGGACAGGCCCGGCAGCACGGTCACAAGGGGAAACCGAGAGGCGGGATAGTCGACACGGTTGATGCCGGTAGCCCGTGTGACATCGCCGGGATCCGACCGAACGACGTCCTGCTGAGCCTTAATGGGCAGAAGCTGCGCGATGTGATCGACTTCCAATTCTTCGCGGCCGACGAAGAGGTACTGCATATCGAGGTAGCCCCTCAGGGAGACCCGATGCGCATGCGCACTGTGCGGGTGTTGTGCGAAGCAGGAGATGTTCCGGGCGTCAGCTTCACGGAACCTACCTTTTCCCCCATTCGCGAGTGCAACAATCACTGCCCCTTCTGTTTTATCGATCAACTTCCCGGCAGTATGCGTAACAGCCTCTACATTCGCGATGACGACTATCGGTACTCTTTCCTGTTCGGGAACTTCGTGACGCTGACGAATCTCAACGAGCGCGATTGGGAGCGCATCGGAGAGCAGCGCCTCAGCCCGCTCTATGTGTCGGTGCACGCCACGGATCTGAAAATGCGCCGCACCCTCCTGGGAAACGATCGAGCGCCGGACATCATGCGCCAGTTCGAGCGACTGTTTGCCATGGGCATACGGGTTCACACGCAGGTTGTGACGTGTCCGGGCATGAATGATGGAGACATTCTGGAGCGCACGGTGGCGGATCTGGCCGCGCATTTCCCCCACGTCCTCTCGATTGGCGTCGTCCCAGTCGGACTAACCCGTACGCCACAAGAGATCCTGTCGGGGCCGGAACCGTCGTGCAGTCGGATCCTGCCGAGTGCGGCAGACCTTCCGATGCGGACTTTCCGCCCGGAGGAGGCACGGGCGGTGGTGATGGCGACCAGACGATGGCAGCGTGAGTTACGCCGCCGCTACGACAGCAGTGTGGTTTACGCCTCCGATGAGTTCTATTTGCTGGGCCACGAGCCCATTCCGTCGGCCGCCTCCTATGACGGGTATCCCCAATTCGAAAATGGTATAGGCATGGTACGAGATTTAATGGATGACTGGAAACGTCTGCAACGGCGGCTGCGCAGACGCGTAGCACCCCGCAGCGGCCCCAGAGCCACGCTCGTTTGTGGCGAGATGATCGCCGACACTCTGCAGGACCTGACGGACGCCTGGGTTGCCGAGACCGGCGCAAACGTGAATCTCGTCACCGTACCGAACCAATTCTTTGGATCCCGGGTGCGCGTCTCCGGACTTCTCACCGGCGGAGACATCATTGCAAACGCGCACCGCTACGACGGGGATCTCGTCATTTTGCCCGCGGTGATGCTGGACAAGACCGGATCACGCCTCCTGGATGGAGTGACGCCGGTCGAGTTGGAACAGCATCTCGGCAAGCGGGTGTCGTTCGCGGCCTATCTGTCGGAGGTCGACCGGATCGTGTTTGAAG
>DAINCT010000653.1:0-1226 GCA_036732245.1 Chloroflexota bacterium
CTTCCAGTTCGATACGGCCACGCCCATCCCACCCTGAATGATCCGCGGAAGTGCCACGACAGTTGTCATGTTGAGAGGTAGAGTGTCAAGTGACGAATCCTCAATCTACGCCCCCGTCCCGGGCGCCACTGTCGGGGGAATCGACCCTCAATTGTGGTGAGTCCCCTGACTGGCAACAGCACCAGGCCCAGGCAACCGGTTGCAGTAGTTCAACTCTAGAGCAAAGTGAACCACAACCTACTTCTGCGTGCTCGTGACGGCGTTAGTGGGCTCCGTGCACGGTAAGGAACGCGTGCATACCCATCATCCCATGCGGATCGCACACGATCTCGTACGTCCCGTCGGCGAACCTCGAGTCCACGACGATGTTGTACGTCTGGCCTATGGTGGTGAGATAGCGACTGACCGCCGCGCGGCCAAGTTTCGCGCCGCTGGGCTGCGTCTTGAAGCGCACGTTGTGCATCGTGTTGGCAAACTGCACGAACTGTAAGGTATCGCCGCGCTCGGCGGTGAAGGTCGCCGGCTCGAAGGCGAACCGTACCTTGTCTCCCGGGCGCTCGACCAGCTTCACGACAATAAGGTGCGATGCCACGGCCTTCATTGGTGCGGCCGTCTGCGCCGTGGCCGGCACTGCGAGCACCAAGCTGGTTGCCACACAGCTGCTTAAAACAAATCTGGTAAGAAACATCGAGGTCTCCATCGTAGTTGGCGTCCGTTCATCTTTCCTTCTTTAGGAGAATACGACGCCTGTGGCGTCGAGTTCGTAGGGGTAGCCCTGAATTTTTGTCGGGAGATCCTTCATCCCCTGGCGCGCTGCAGGATGGCCCTGTGATTCTTGCCGGGCATTCCTGGGCTGGCATGGTCATCAGCGAGACGCGTAGCGATCCCAAGGTTGCGGGGCTCGTCTATAGCGAGGAGGATCGAACGGGCCTTACCTCCGGCAAGCCCCGTTTTACTTGCGGGGTTCGACCGAGTGAACAACGGCAGATCACGCTGTCCGTCAACGATTTACAGCATTTTGTCCAAACTCGGGCTGCTGTGGATTCGTGCTGTCGATTGGGCTATCCTGACCCAACGGCACGCCTCTGATCACGATTCGTCAGGGCAGTTCTCATCGTTTTGTCACCCGTCTCAAACGCTAGGCGGGCTGTGCCGCCAACTGACCGAGGAGACCGTTCGTCGCCGCGAGGTATTCTTCGATGTCGAAGTTCTCCGGGTCGATCATC
>DAINCT010000653.1:1236-2221 GCA_036732245.1 Chloroflexota bacterium
AAAACGTTCTGGCTCCGCACGCAGGACTTCGTGCGCGATCGGCCGGAATGCTTCGCGGTAACGGTCCAGCTCGCCCTGCATTTTCGTTCTGATGAGTGCGTGAGTAAAACCCTTCGCCCAAAAATCAAAAAAGAGCCTGATTAGCCGCGGTTCACTCGCAAGGCGATTCATCTCTACGCGCAGCAGGGCGAGGAGGCGGTCGAGCGGCACAGGAATGCTCGCGATGTCCTCGGTCAGGTGGAGCACCGTAGTTGTCTGCAGCACGTAGTCGAGCAAAGCGATGATCAGCTGATCTTTTGCTTTAAAGTGAAAGAGCACGAGTCCGGTGCTCAGCTTTGCGCGGTGCGCGACCTGTCTCACGGTCAGCGCATCCAATCCCTTACGCGACGCGACTTCGTAGGCGGCTTTCAGGATCTGCATTCGCCGTGCTTCTTCCGAGGCCTTCTGTCCTGGCATTTGCGATGACTCCTTTACATTGACCGAGTGTTCAATGCTACAAGATGGTGCCGCGATGGCACTAGTCCTCCAGCCGTCCCAAGAGACGCAGGAGCCCATCCAGCACGGTCAACGGATGTGGAGGGCAGCCGGGAACCCACAGGTCAACCGGTATCGACGGCGGAACACCGCCGAGCACCTCCTCGCTCTCCGCAAACACGCCGCCTGAGATGGCGCACGCGCCCACCGCAACCACAATCCGGGGGTCGGGTACAGCTTCGTAGGTCTTCTCGAGCGCCTCGCGCATGTTGGCGCTGATCGCCCCGGCGATCACGAGACCGTCAGCATGACGCGGCGAGGCCACGAATTGGATGCCGAACCGCGCCATGTCGAATACCACGTTGCTGAGTGCGGCGAGTTCCGCTTCGCAGCCACCACAGCTTCCCGCCGCGACGAGTCGAAATCGAAGCGAGCGGCCGAACAGCCGGCGCATCCTGTGATCCAGCGCGTGCGCCAGTTCGATCTCGCCGTCGGATGTGAGCAGGGCGCT
>DAINCT010000654.1:0-2207 GCA_036732245.1 Chloroflexota bacterium
CGTTCGTTCCACGGTGTTTATCGAGGCTCGGTCGATGTACCGCCCTGACGGACCCGAGGAGCTCAAGCCCGTTGGTGAAGTCGAATTCGTGCAGGGGCTGGCCGCTGCCAGCGCCAGCGGTCTGTATGGTCCCGGTCGCGCTGCGGCAGCCATTGTTGGGCATGCCAACTTGAACCTGGGCGAGCGGGTGGAGCCGGTGCTGGCAGCATTACAGGCCGCCAGCCC
The DNA here is from genome assembly GCA_036732245.1 of Chloroflexota bacterium. Classification (GTDB taxonomy): domain Bacteria; phylum Chloroflexota; class UBA5177; order UBA5177; family UBA5177; genus JANWJD01. The sequence continues at coordinate 226 of DAINCT010000654.1, forward strand.
CAATAGATTTCGTGGTATCCGTCACTCTGTTACTTGGGACCCCCACCCGGACGTAGAGAACACCGCCGCTTACAACCTGGCAGGACAGTTATCCAGTGACAGCTTTCGGGCGGGGGCGCGGGTGCTGGCCCGGATGGGGTTCTCCCTGGAAGCCTGGCTCTATTTTCATCAGATGCCCGAGTTGGCGGCATTGGCGAAGGCCGTCCCCGACTTGACCATCATCCTGAACCATATTGGCGGACTATTGCGGATCGGCCCCTACGCCAACCGCAACGAGGAAGTATTGGCCACCTGGCGGAGCGGGATCGCCGCGGTGGCAGCGTGTCCCAACGTGTACGTCAAACTCGGCGGCATCGGCATGCCCCGCACCGGGTTTGATTGGCACGCGCGCAACAAACCCATCGGCTCAGAGGAGCTCGCAGCAGCGATGGCCCCCTTCATGACCTACTGCATCGAGCAGTTCGGACCCAACCGGTCGATGTTCGAAAGCAACTTCCCGGTTGATAAGGTGTCCTACTCCTACAATGTCCTGTATAACGCGTTCAAACGGCTGTCCAAAAGCTATTCGGCAGCCGAGCGCGCCGCGTTGTTCCATGACAACGCCGTTCGCGCATACCGGATTGATGTTTGACGGGCCGCATACGTTCCCGACGATAGTGAGTGCCGCAAAGGAGGCGCCCCGCCATGCGCCGTCTTATCCTAGCCACCTTCGCTGCCCTATTCCTGCTCAGTATGGCTACCGTCGCCGACGCCCGCCCTCTGTTCGGTGACGGGAGTTGGATCGTCGGCGACGACATCAATCCCGGCACCTATCGCACACGCATCGCTGTTGAGGGCTGCTACTGGGAGCGGCTGTCCGGATTCTCCGGTAACCTCAGTGACGTTATCGCGAACGATTTCACCAGCGCGCCCGCAGTGATCACCATCGGTGCATCTGATGCCGGCTTCACGTCGTCCGGCTGTGGGGACTGGACGACTGACCTCTCGGCCATCACGGATAACCCCACGTCTCCGTTTAGTGACGGAACCTACATCGTCGGGGTAGACATCGCGCCGGGAACGTGGCGGGCGAGCAGCGGCGACGGCTGTTACTGGGCCAGGCTGTCGGGATTTTCCGGCACGCTTAGCAGCGTGACCGCCAACGCCTTCGGCACCTCAACCATCGTCACGATTAGCGCCGGCGACCGTGGCTTCTCGTCCTCAAGTTGCGGCACCTGGTCAAAGATCCGCTAAACCGTCGCCTCGCCAGCCCGTTGCCGCGACTTCTTCGAGGGAACTGGTCGTGCCGGCGCGCAGCTCTCCGAGGAGCGCACGACCGATGTAATCGTCGGGCTCAAGTGAATCCTCGATCGCCCGGAGCTCGCGTTTCTCGAAGCGCGAGCTTCGCGGCGCGGCCGGCACGCGAGGTGTTCGCCTCGACGGTAGTGCTGTCACGGGGCATCCCTCTGTCCGTCCGTGCGCGTCCGCATACATCCCCAAGTATCATGCGTCACTGTAGATGGCATCCCGCAGGACGAAAATTAGGAACCGAAAGACCGTAGCCCGGTTGGTCGATCGGCACACCACTGCCGAGCATCACTACGCCCGCACCGGGGTGTAGCTAGTGATCGATCTAATAGAAGAATCGGTCGAGAGCCGCATGAGCGTGCAGAACGACTGTACTGTTATCTCAATGCTCCGACCCAGCCCGGAGCAAGGGATTCCATAGCGGATCGCCTTTGTATCCATCCCCGACAGCGCGGACGTGCCCTCTGCCACGGGCAACTCGAGCGGTTCAGCGGGCTTACGTGCCCGGTCGGCGACTCGCTTCTGGCTATACTCCGTCTGGATGGTCACCCTCATGGAGAAGATGGGAACGTGGACACCGAAAAGAAGCGGCTAACCCTGGACCTTGACCCCCCTGTGCAGCGGCGCCTCAAGGCGGTTGCGGCTCTCAGGGGGACCAGCATGCGCCAGTACTGCCAGGCTGCTATCGAGAAGGA
>DAINCT010000655.1:0-2197 GCA_036732245.1 Chloroflexota bacterium
TCGTTCGATCGCGGAGTGGTCGAGCTGCGCATCCGCGGAGACGCCGGAGCGAAGGGCCGGCGAGCTCGTCGAGTGCCGATCGTCATGAAGCTGGGTGCGGAGATCAAGCGCTACGTCGCCCGGTTCCGACCTGAGGTCGATTACCTCGAGCTGCTCATCAACGAGAACGGAAGGCCATATAGGAATTGGGGCGTCGACGCGATGATGGATCGGCTGCAGGAGGCAGTGGGCTTCCGCATCCACGCCCATGGTTTCCGGCACACGTTCGCGACGGTGGCGACGCAGCTCGGCTGGAACTTGGAGCGCCTGCGCTCAGCGATGGGCCACGAGGACTACATGACGCTGCATCGGTACGTGCGCCTGGCTATGGATCGAGACCTGGGCCGCCTGGAGGATTGGACAGAGTTCATCGCAGTTCCACCGCGCGTTGGATTGTCTCCCTCGGCATTCATTCGGCGTTAATCGCGGTGCGGCGACGCGAGCCGAGGGTGACGTCTAGCGCGTGAACCGGCTAGCGACGCCCGCGAATTCAAGAATCAGGGCGTCACCATCGAAGCGAAATCCGGTGCGCTCCTCTTTCGGTGAGCTCGGTTGGTCGGTCACCAACACCTCTCCGTCTACCCGGTAGGTCATCCGCATCGACTGCGTCTTGTCACCGGCCACCACTGCGTACGCCATCTGACCGCCATCGCGAAATTCGATTGCGACAGGTTCGCCGTTCACCCGCCCGTACCACTTTCCGAGCAGAGTTGGAGGTTCGGACTTTCGTCGCCAGAACATCTACCCAATCCTACAGCGGTCCAATTTGTGCGCGGCTGGTTGCCGGCAGCATGGGCGCTAGCGCTCCGGCTGCGCGGGGCGAGGGGCGGAGAGCCAGGCATTACTGGCTGGGACGGCGTTGTGTACATGACACCTTGTGGCGCGTGCGCGCACTCGTGCGCGGACGCACAGCGCTACACGGGCAACCTGGAACCGAAGCGGGTTCCAGGCGGCTCGACAGCCGGGCCAGTGCCGCATCGCAGGCCGGCGCGCGCCGGAGTCGATCGACGCCTCGGGGCTGGCGGTCCGGGTTCCCCTAACAGAGGACCGCCAAAAACCAGTTTTGAATTCAGATCGGGCGTAGATTCGACGATGCCATTATTTGGCACGTGATGGTTACCCTTCGCGCCGCCGTGGTCGGTTCCCTAGGCGGACGGAGATGGGGTTACACCCAAGACCTCGGCGATGGGCGCCTACTCCTGCAAAGTCACGACGGCAGCCATCTCTGCGTAACCGACAGTCGCTTGAAGCCAATCTGGGACTGCGAGATCCCACCCTCACGGGGGTGCCACTCGGTCGCGTCCGACTTGTCCAGGATCGCCGTCTCCCTCCCAGAAGAAGTGAGGCTCCTAAACTCCGCAGGTCAAATCGTTGGCAGCTTCTCTCACGCGCCGTGGGATAAGTGGTCCACAGGTGCGTGCGCATTTGACCGTGGCGGCAGCTACCTTTGGGCGACGGTCCCGACGTCCGAGGATACCGACCTGGTCGTGCTTGAGCTGGACGGACTACGTGAACTCGATCGCGGAAGTCTCCAGAGCCAGCCCGCCGGCTTGCAGCCCTTGCACCATCCCGACGGCCGGAATATCGGCTGGTCGATAGGCGAAGGTCAGGATCGCGCGTTGATCAGGTGGTCGTCGATGCTGGGCAATCGCATGCAATTACGACTCCCACTTGAGGAAGATCGTGTCCTCACGGCGATCCATCCGGCCGGAAGTGAATACATCACAACCCCTCATGCAACGGGGCCTCTCCAGCGCCATCGGTTTGTCGACGATGCCGTTGCCAGCACGATTGATGCTCCCGACCAGATGTCCTGGGATTTTGTCGCGGGCTATCTCGACCCAGATCGCATTCTGGCGTCTACACACACCGATGACGAAGAGGGGCTGATGGTAGTGAATCGTGATCCTATGAAAATCAGCGCCAATGTGATCCCAGAGGGCAGTGTCAACCAATGGTCATCTCTGATGTGGGTTGGCCACGGCGGGTGGGTGACCGTAGGCGACGAGGCGGCAGAACTGTGGGGTCTTATCGACGATTCGTCGGATCACTAGCCTTTGCAAATAGGCTTGCGTTGCGGCCAGAGCTACTTCATGATGCAAAGCCAATTCAATAACGGCCTGGTTACGAGGGACGAAGCTTCAGGAGCTAGTGTCCG
>DAINCT010000656.1:0-333 GCA_036732245.1 Chloroflexota bacterium
TGTCTTGAGGTCCAGCGGTCAATTGATCGGCAACTGCGGCGTTCGGATGGCGTCCGCCGGCGCGCACGAAGCCGAGATCGGCTACGAGCTTTCGCCGAAGCAGTGGGGCAAGGGATACGCGACGGAAGCCGCAACCGCCATTGTGGACTTCGGCTTTACGGAGCTGCATCTGCACCGCGTCTGGGCCCGGTGCGTGGCCGACAACCTCGGATCGGCGCGGGTGCTGGAAAAGATCGGTATGCGGCCGGAGGGGAGGCTCCGAGACAAAGTGCATTACAAAGACAGATGGTGGGATCGATTGCTGTTTGGCATGCTCGAGGACGAGTGGCGGGG
>DAINCT010000656.1:343-2186 GCA_036732245.1 Chloroflexota bacterium
CATGGTTGACCAGTCAGTGACCGCCACGGGGTGTCGTGGACGAAGGTCGCGAAGCGGGCAGGAGATTGGAACAAGGCACCATTCGGATTACTTACTTCGCCCAGTCGAAAAACACGAATCACAAAATCTGGTACACTCTTAGTAATTCGGGGCAACTCGACAGCTCGTCAGACCGCCCGGAAATGACACGGGTGGAGAGTCGGCGCTGGTGCAGGTCGGCTGAAATGGCTTCCTAATTTGGGACGTGTCATCCAGGCAATTCCCTCGGACCGCTCGTCGGAGCCAGGCAACCATTTTTGCCAGGCTGTACTAGCGGCAATTGCGCGAGAGGCCGCGCATGGTCGGCTCTCCGCACTTAGCGAATACGCCTGCACTTACCTGCCGGCCCGTCTCACCCGCTCCGGTTGGGAGCGCCAGCCGAGAGACATGCGTCGCTCTCCTGAAATAGTGAGAGGACAGCACGTCTGATTGGCTTACATACGGCCAGCTCAACCAATGTTACGGTTATGGCGCGCCGCGGTGTGTAGACGAGCGCGGCCAAATGAACAGGAGGCCCCATGAGTACGGCAGCACAACCCACGTTGACGAATGAGGACCTGCAGTCCGTGGCAGTCGCCAAACTCGCGCAGAGGAATGCTGATTACCAGCGATGGCACTGGTGCGGTGGCGCCCGTCGAGGGGCAATCGTGGCCGTTGCGCTTGTCGCTCTGCTGCTCGGCGGCCTTGGCGTCGGCGTGAGTGAAGTCCGAGCGCAGTTACCCTACCAGTTCCCGACCAGAGACTTGGTCGTAGCCGGCGGCACACTGACGCTTGCCGTCACTACCAGTAATGTCCACATCACCGGTACCTCTGGGCTGGCGCCCTGTACCACGACGGCGATATTTCCGGTAGCCACCGTGACCTACACCTGCCCCAGTCAACTGAGTGCCGGCTCGATCATCGGCGAAACCTTCGACGTCCTCAACGGGCCGATCACGGAGACGGTCACGTACAACGCGAACGGGCCGCAGTCCCTCTTTCCGCCGTCGGGCCCGCCCACCGTCGAACCACTCGTAACATGCTTTAATCTGAATTCGCCGTTCACCTGCAGTGGAACAACTTCCGTCCAGACGATTCCCGGGGGGACGTTGACGATCACGATAACGCCGGGTTTCGGCGGCGTGACCGTCCAGATTAACCCTGGACCAAATCAGATCGGCACATGCGTGCCGCTTGCGGGCGTCGTTTCGGCCCCAGGCCCCACCGCAACGCTGACCTATACCTGCGCGGCAGGGACAGGGCAGTTCGTCCCTGTAGGGGTCGTCTCGGGAATCAACGTGCTACAGATTCCTGCCACAGTCGCACTAGCACCTACCATGGTGATCACCGACAACGCCAACGCTCCAATTGGTGGATTGCCGGGATCCCCTTTCATACCGTCGCCAGGATTGCCGCAGACCCTCACGATCGGGACCGTCGCGGCACCGACCCTCGCTACTATCAGCCCGTCGAGCGGACCGGCGGGAACCAGCGTCACTCTCACCGGCACCAATCTCAGCGGCGCAACCGCCATCAACTTCGGCACGACACCCGGGACGAGCGTCAACTGTTCCACTGGGACGAGCTGTACGGTAACCGCGCCCACGCTGGCGCCGAACACGGCGGCTAACGTGACCGTGGTGACCCCAGGCGGCACCAGTAATGCCTTGAGCTTCACTTTTGGGGCGACAACACCGATCGTGCCGGCGAACGTGGCCTTCGTGAACCCCCCGACAAGCGGCAGCGTCGGCCAGTCGGTGACGTTCACCCCCGCCACCGCGACGACCACGGCTTCGTGCGGCAGCATCACGAGCTACAAGATCGA
>DAINCT010000657.1:0-1702 GCA_036732245.1 Chloroflexota bacterium
GGCCGCGGTGAGGTACTTGCGAAAGCGCAAGTAAAGCGTGCCGCTGGTGATCCCGTTCGCGCCGGTGCCTGCCTGCCAGAGCGACTCCTCGGGCTTCATCGCGGACAGGTCCTTGCCGCAGTCGGCGAGTGTGACCTTGATCGCCGCGAACGCCGGCGCAGGCAACTCGCGGCGGCCACGCTTGCCGCCTTTGCCGCGGTAGGTGTAAAAGGCCGTATCGCCCTCGATGGTGAGGTCCCCGGCCTTCAGGTTCACCACCTCGGCGCGGCGCCTGCCGGTGAGCACCAGTGTCAGGATCATGGCGCGATCGCGACGTCCGGGGATGGTGTTCGGGATGACGGCGAGCAGCTTCTTGACGTCGTCGCCGCCGTAGCCGCGTGCCTGCGACTGGCCGGTCCGTGGCCGTTCAAGCGCGTCGCAGGGGTTCGAGGGGATGGCGCCCATCCTGATGAGGAAGCGGTAGAAGCTGCTGAGGCAGGCGATGCGCGCACCGACCGTGACCGCAGAGGGCTTGCGACCGGAGAGGCCGACGCCGTGGGCCCAGGCGAGCACCTCGGGGCTGACGATACGGTCCGGGCTCTTGGACAGGGAGCCGAAGAAGTGGGTGAGCATGCGTGAGTAGGACTGGACGGTGCGCATGGAGCCGGAGCGGCGCTCCTTCTCGGCCAGGTAGGCGTAGAGGGCCTTGTCCCAGGATGAGACGCTCTCATCTATATGGGCGGGCAGCTCGGTGGTCTGCATGATTGGTGGACCTCCTTCACGTTCTTAAGGTCCATGTAGCCATACACGATGCAGAGATAGTCGCTGAAATGCTATCGAGAGTGATGCACTATTGTACGGGCAGAAATGTGGGCGCCGGACGAACCAGGGTGCTCGCTGAGGGAGGTGTCTGTGGCTTCCAGAGTCGTGAATGCGGTTGTCGCAAACACCGATCATGCGTGGTTCTACCACTTCCGCCCATCGGACGAACTTAAGACCGTCGACGAGGTCAACTTCTGGCGTCCGGCGGCACAGACGCTCCTTCGATCGCTCGCGCTAGGCAGCGCGGGTCCGGTGTTCTTTCGACTCAAACACCCGATTGGTGCGATCGCCGGCTTCGGCTTTTTCGCTGGACCGGCTCGCATGTCTGTCTCGCTGGCCTGGGAGATCTTCGGTGAGAAGACCGGCGATCCGACGCGCGAGCGCTTCGTCGCACGCATCCGCGACCTGCGGGAGGCTTTGCACCATGGTCAGCCGCATCCGGACGTAGAGTCGGAGCAATTGACCTCGATGGTGCTGCGGAACGCGGTGTTCCTGCCCGACCGGTACTTGCTTCGGTGGGCTGCAGCAGAGGACTGGGGCATCCGCACCCAGGGGTACGCCAGGTACGAACTGGCGCAGGGGGCTGGCGTACTCCTCGCCGAGATGCTCAAGTTGGCGCCTGCGGCCGAGGTGCCAGATCTTGCCCCGGCATTCACGCTGGTGGACGTGGACGACCGGATGGTAGCTGAGCAGGAACTGGTCGTGAGGGAGGGCCAGGGCACGTTTCGGAGTCGTCTGATTACGGCCTACGACGGCCAGTGTGCGGTGACCGGCGAGCACGCGGTGCCGGTCCTCGAAGCGGCGCACATCCAGCGCTATCTTGGGATAGCTTCAAACCACATCCAGAACGGGCTACTGCTGCGAGCGGATCTTCATCGGCTCTACGACCGTGGGTACATCA
>DAINCT010000657.1:1712-2176 GCA_036732245.1 Chloroflexota bacterium
GTGACGCCAGAGCTGCGCCTTGAAGTGAGCCCGCGTCTCCGGGCGGAGTTCCATAACGGCAAGCCGTACTACGAGCTAGCCGGCACCCGGGTGCACGTGCCGGGGAAGCGAGCAGAGCAGCCGAGTCGGGCCGCGCTTGAGTGGCACACGGAACACGTCTTCCGCTGACGGCGGCAGCGCCGAAAATGCACGGAGCCAACGAACGGTACTCGAAACACGATGCGAACATAGTCGCTCGTTTGCTGTCAGGTCTGATGCACTCTCGGACAGACAGCAGCGCCGAGCTTGCGCCGCCCAGACGAGCGGTTCAGATCACGCCGGCCAGGTACAGCAGCAGGATGATCAGCAAGACGACCAAGATGGTGCCGCCCAAGCCGTAGCGATACATGATGTTTCCCCTCACGTGCGGCGGACAGGATGGCAGCGGGTGGCCACGCGTCTGCCCGCCACATCCCACGGTACGG
>DAINCT010000658.1:0-2171 GCA_036732245.1 Chloroflexota bacterium
GCGGGGTCAGCAGGCTCATCAGCCGATGACTCCGGCGGCACGGAGGCTCGACAAGGCCAGATCCTCGATCGAGATCGAGCTTGGAATCCGCACGAACGCCATCCCCTGCCGTCGGCAAAACTCTTTGATAGCAGCCGTGTGGGCCTCTAGCTCCTCTTCATAGCGACGGAGCAGACGAGGTGAGATCGTCACTTCCACGTCCCCGTCGCTTTCGACGTCACGCAGCCGCCAGTCACCGCGCAGCGTCGGGTTCAACTCTTCGGGCGCTAGAATCTGCAGCACGCTCACTTCCTGCCCGGTTCCGCGCAGCGACCGCAAGCCGGAGCGCCAGTCCGTATCGGTCAGGAAGTCCGAGAAGACAATGCTCAGCCCGGCGCCACGGCGAAACGCACCCATGGCTCGCAGAGCCGCGAAGTCGGTGGCTGTGGTAGACGCCTCCATGACGTCCTGAATGGACTTCCATACGCGTGGAATCGCCGGTCGTCCACCCTGCGGCGGCACGTATCGATCCACCTTCTCACCCCAACCGGCCACCGTCACCCGGTCATCGCCCTGCAATGCGATATAGGCCATGACCGCTGCGAGCCGGGCCGCCGTCAGGCTTTTCGCCGGATCCCCGAACCCCATGGAGGGGGAGTGGTCGAGGCACAGCGTCACCGTCGTCATCTCCTCGGCGCTGTACAGGCGGAGAAAGAGGCGATCGAGCCGCGCCAGAGCGTTCCAATCGATCCGCCGAAAGTCGTCCCCGGGCGAATAGTCGCGGAAGTCGGCGAACTCGACCGAGGGGCCATGCCGGGGCGAGCGGCGAGGTCCGGCGGCCGGCCCCGGCATCGGGCGCCGCACCATCAAGGACAGCCGTTCCAGCTTTCGCAGGAACGCTCCGTCGAAGCCGAAATATTCAGCAGGTGAAAGGGGAGAGGTGCTGCTCACGGCACCGGTGTGGCCTGGAGCAGGGCGTCTACTATGGCATCGGTGGTCACGCCCTCGGCCTGGCCTTCAAAATTCAACAGGATACGATGCCGCAGCGTGGGATGGGCCAGCCGCTGCAGGTCATCCACCGATACGTTGTAGCGCCCATCCAGCAGGGCACGTACCTGCGCGCAGGTCACAAGCGCCTGCAATCCGCGGGGACTCGCTCCGGCTCGCACAAACTGCCGCACCAGCTCGATTTCCGTCGACGGCGGATGAGTCGCGGTCACCAGCGCCACCGCATAATCCACGATCGAGCCGGCAATCGGCACCGCCCGCGCTATCGCCATCATTTCCCGCAGTCCATCACCGTCCAGCACCGGTTCCACAGCCACAGGTGGTCGCACGGTCTGTTGCACGATCCCGCGCAGCACGTCGGCGCCGGGAAACGGCACCAGGATCTTCAAGAGAAATCGGTCGAGTTGGGCTTCGGGCAGCGGGTAGGTGCCCTCCATCTCCAGCGGATTCTGCGTGGCCAGCACGAAGAAAGGAGCCGGCAGCCGGTGCGTCTCGCGTCCGACCGTCACGGTGTGCTCCTGCATGGCTTCCAGCAAGGCACTCTGGGTTTTGGGGGTCGCGCGGTTGATTTCATCCGCCAGCACGATGTGGGCGAAGAGTGGCCCCGCCTGGAAGGCGAAGGAGCGCCGGCCGAGTTCATCCTCGCGCAAGATCGTCGTACCCGTGGCATCTGCCGGCATCAGGTCCGGCGTGAACTGAATCCGCGAAAACGAGAGGTCGAGCGCAGCGGAGAGGGTACGCACCAGCAGTGTCTTGCCCAGGCCCGGTACACCTTCCAGCAGGACGTGACCTCCTGCCAGCAAGGCCGTAATCGTCTCCCGTACAACGTCCTGCTGTCCGATCACGACCGTCTGCACGGTCTCCTCGAGACGGCGCGCGGCGACGACGAACCGCCCGATGGCCTCTTGGTCGATGGCGGGCTCGAGTGTGACCTCGGTCGCAGTTGGCTCAATCATGAGATCTTCCTCTAGTGAGATACAGCCGAAAAATACTTCTTGACATACGACCGGAGGGATGGCGGGAGATTGGCGCGATCCAGCGCCTGGTGAGCTGTCTGACCATACACACCCACAACCTGCTGATACGGTACGATCGGCCCACTTCGCGGCGCGCCGGTGGGGCCGCTCTGCGTGGTGCTCGGCCCTTTGCCCTGCTTATACGGCACATATACCGTGGTATAGCGG
>DAINCT010000659.1:0-2159 GCA_036732245.1 Chloroflexota bacterium
TGTCGTGCGGAAAACTGCTCCAGGCATCGCCGTCCGCCGAATAGTCCTCGCGTACAGTACCCCATTGGCGTTCACTGAGGTACGGTCCCCAGCGGTCCCAACGCACATTCCCCGCGGCCGCTTCCGCCAGCCGCTGCCCCTCGGCATTCTCCGGGGGCATCACAGCACCTCGATACCGATATCGGTCGGGTTGAAACCGTTGCACGGGTTCAGATCCTGGGGACAGGCCGAGACACCGACAATCAAATCGAGTTCGGCGCGCAGCGTCACGCTGTCGCCCGCCACCGTGGTTGGCTCGGCGTTTTCGAATCGACCGTCCGGCGTGACCTGCACCCGCTGAAACACGTTGATCGGGTCCGGCACCAGGGCGTAGGACAGACCGTACGGCTGCATGATCCCATACAGGTTCTCACGGCAGTTGGCATGGTGGTCCTTGATCCCGTAATCGAGCCGGTAGCGCTCGGGGTCGCAGCACGGTTGCAGCGTGTCGTGCCCTTCGACTCCATCCACCAGCGTCAGGAATGGACGGCGCAGGTTACTGACCAGCGCATCACCGTGGTGCAGGATGACCCGACCGCAGGCCACGCGGGTGTGCGAGGCGGAGACGAATTCTTCCAAATTTTCCGGATGAAATGCCCATAGGTCGCACACCTGCTTGCCCTGTAAATCGGTGATGCGAATCTCGTCTCCGGCCTGAACCTCAAAGGCGCGACCGGCACGGGCCGGCACATGGATCTGCTGCTTCATGTATGGTCTCTCCCCACTGGTTTACGATCATCATGCAGATCGTGACCGCCGGACGCCACCGACCTTTTGACTGGCCGCGCCTTGCGTACGTAGAATCCGGCACTATTCGGGTGGGGGACGCGACCTTCGAGTCCGACTCCCGGTGTGCGAGGGGCGAGACGCCGGGCTCTGGCCACATGCTCGACGTTGCACGGTCGACATACCTACTGCAGAGTGCCCATATGGGTTTGCCGGATGCTTGACGTCAAGGAGAGGGTAATGGATGCGATACGGTGTCTCGTGGGGCTGATTGTACTGGCGGCATTGATCGGATCGAATTCGCTGTCTTCGCGTGCCGCGGGCGCCAGGACCAACGCTGCCGCCGCATCGCAGGTAGAGATCGCGATGTTTCAACCGTACACGGGGGCTGACGCCAGCTTCGGACCGGAGATGACGGCTGGTTGCCAGCCGGCAGCATTCCTTATAAATCGGGCGGGAGGCGTCCTGGGCCGCCATCTCAAGTGCACCGCGGTCGACACCCGGGGCGATCCGGCCGATGCGGTGCCCGCGGCCCAACAGTTGGTGGCCACGGCGAGCAATCTGCTGGGCGTGCTGGGACCCAGCTCCGATGAAGCACTTGCCACGCTGCCCATCTTCCAGCGCTCCGCCATACCCGCCTTCCCCGATTCAGGGCAGGCTCAACTGGATCACTCCACGAACCCGTACATGTGGCGGGTGACGCCGGCCGACGATGTGAAGGGATATGCCATGGCGGTCTGGCCCCATCTTCGCCATTTCAGCCGCGCCGCCGCGATCTTCGGCAACGACATCGGCTCGCAAGGCATGGTGCCGACCCTGCAGCGCGGCTTCACCAAACTGGGCGGTCATATCGTCATCAACGAGAAGCTGGTGCTCGATCAGAGCTCCTATCGCACAGAGATCGAGCGCATGTTGGCGGCGAAACCGCAGGTTATTGTGAGCGAGCTCGATCCCCAATCGTCCGCCACCTTCCTGGCCGAGCTCCAGCAGTTGCACGGCTTGACCATCCCGTACATCGGAACCGAGGTCACGCTCCAGGCACAGTGGTATCAAGCGGTGTCGCGCGCCATTGGTAAAGCTTCGGTGGCCCGCATCGTGACGGGAGTGCAGTACTACACGCCGACCGGCGGCCCGGCGTGGAAGGTCTACAACGCGGCGCTGAAGCCGTCCGGACAGAAGCAAGCGACCTGGAACACCGACCCGTACAGCATGAGCTACTACGACTCGGTGAATGTCATGGCGCTGGCGGCGACGGCGGCCAAGAGTATCGATCCCAAGGTCTACAACTCACGAATTCCGCAGGTTGTCACGGCCGACCGGCGTGCTACCACGGTGTACTCGTTTGCTCAGGGGAAAAGCGCCTTGCAGCACGGGAAGCGCATCCGCTACATCGG
>DAINCT010000660.1:0-2154 GCA_036732245.1 Chloroflexota bacterium
TAACCAGGCGGCAGATAGATGGAAACCGGCCGACGATTGGAATCGCCGAGAAGATTGATTTTGAGCGACGGAGCGACGATGGTATCGACGAAAAGCGTTCCGCGCTCCTGCGCCGCCCCCATAACGGGAATCGCCAGCAATCCGCAAAGCAGCAAACCGCCTGCGACCACGAGATTTCGGCTCAGGAAAATGCGCGCGCTCATGTAAGGGAAGTTTGTGGTCGCTGGCGGAATAGCAAGCAGACCGTAACCTTGTATCGGGATAGGGGGTAGCGGCTGATCGCCGCTACTCCCCTCCCACACCACCGGACATGCGGGTCCGCATCCGGCGGTTCAGTGCGTTGAGGTTGGAGGGGTTCCCAAGCGCGGTACGCCGAGCGAGTCGAAGTACGCGCCGGGAAAGGCGAGATGCATCGCCCCAAACTTCGAGGCGCGCCACCAGTGGCGTGTGTAGTGTGCGGTGATGGCGACGGACTTGCCGCCGACACCCCGCCGACGCAGTTCGCGATACGCGGTGCGTCCACGCTTCCACTGTCTCAGAATGAGCGCGCGCAGTCGTCGATGAATCCATTTGTCGACATCGGCCAACACGCGCGGCGTCTCCGCGAGACGGAAGTACGCCTTCCACCCCGTGAGGTATTTCCGAAGCTCCGTCGCGACATGGACGACGCTCCGACCGCCGGTGCGAGCCGTGATCGCTCGCACACACTCCTGCATCTTCGTCAGGGCCTTCGGTGACACGCGGCACTTCACGATCTTTCCCGGCGCTCGCCAAAAGCTGAACCCCAGAAAGGATCGTTCCCACACTGGCGCCACCGCACTCTTGGCAACATTGACCCGAAGCTTGAGGTTCGCATAGAGACTCACCAAGCCCTCCATGACTCGGACGGCGGCACGCTTGGATTGCACATACACATTGCAATCATCAGCATATCGCACGAAGTGCAGTCCGCGTCGCTCCAACTCCTTGTCCACGTCGTCCAGCAACACGTTCGCCAACAACGGCGACAACGGGCCGCCCTGCGGCGTGCCCTCGTGTCGTGCCGTCACCACGCCCTCAGCCATCATCCCGGCTTCGAGGTAGCGACGGATGAGTCTGAGCACCCGAGCATCCGCAACATGTTTCGCCACGCGTCCCATGAGCAGGTCGTGATTGACGCGGTCGAAGAATTTCTCCAAGTCGACATCCACGACCCAGCGCCGACCATTCTGCACGTCGCGTTGCGCCTGACAGACCGCCTGATGCGCGCTGCGCCCCGGCCGAAAGCCGTAGCTGTGCTCCGAAAACGTGGGATCAATACACGGTTGCAGGACCTGTAACACGGCCTGCTGGATGAAGCGATCGAGCACGGTCGGAATGCCTAACAGCCGCATGCCACCGCCCGGTTTCGGAATCTCCACCCGTCGCACCGCGCTCGGCTGGTAGCGCCCCGTGAGCAACTGCTCCCGAATCGCTGGCCAGTGGTCGCGCAAATAGTCGGGCAAGTCGTCCACCGTCACGCCATCCACTCCGGCACTCCCCTGATTCGTACGAACACGTTTGAGTGCTCGCATGAGATTCCCTCGCGCGACGATCTGGTCCATCAGATCGGCGCGTCCTGAGCGTCCGGTTTCGTGATTCGTCGCGTCGGTTTCACCACTTCGCGGGACCGTCGGGGCTTCACCCCTCGTCTCCAGCGGGAGCTCGAATTGATCATTCGACATCTAGTGCATGGCCTCCACGTGATCCACGGTCGTTTCGCTCTCCACACTGTTCGGCCCTTCGCATTGGGGCGGTCCACGATCCCCGAAGCCCGCCGCTACTACGGCCTCTGCTGACTTCTCACGCCAGACTGTTCGCCATCGAACGGACCGTCATCCTTTCGGATGTGAAGTGAGATCTCCCCAGGTAAGATTCATCGGCTGTCCCTGCACGAGCGCCGGATCTACGTTGCCTGACCGTTGGTCGCGAGAGCTTTGCGGTCAAATGCCCGCTCACCCTGGTCGGCCCCGCCTCCTATCCGGTTTCTGTTCGTCGCCCCACAGGTCTCGCTCTCCGCTTCTTTCGGCGATTCTCTCGCGATCCTCGCCTTGCGGTTCACTCGGGTCGTCGCGACCAACTTCCCAGAGGACTTTCACCTCCAAGTCGATTATCATGCTGGGCACACATCTTTGG
>DAINCT010000661.1:0-2138 GCA_036732245.1 Chloroflexota bacterium
TCGATCCGGGCCACATCACGGCGTTGTTGCCCGAAGCGTTGAGATACCAGATGCGGCACCCCGCCGGCCACCCGGTCGACCGGCTGCGCTCCTGCAGCGCGGCGTTGTAGCAAGGCCTGGACCACGAGCTCGACCTAGGCCTCGATCATGACGATCATCGAGTTGTGGCCCAGCCCGGTGTTGGGCCCCACGAGGGGTGAACATGTTGGGATACCACCTGGCATTCTGGATCGCGGCCGGTCTCGTGGTGGCGGCCATCGTCGTGCCCTCACGGTCTTGCAGCCCACGCCCCAGGCTGCCGACACTTCCGAGCCCGGGCCGCCGCTCGCAGGCGCGGACCCGGCGATGTCCGAAGCCGGATGACACGCACACATCGCACGCAAGGATGAGAAAAAGAGATCTGCTGAGGAACAAGGT
Source organism: Chloroflexota bacterium (assembly GCA_036732245.1). Lineage (GTDB taxonomy): Bacteria > Chloroflexota > UBA5177 > UBA5177 > UBA5177 > JANWJD01. The sequence continues at coordinate 418 of DAINCT010000661.1, forward strand.
CACGTCGACGGACGGCGCCGCCATCGCCTACGAGCCAGAACAATCCCGAGGAGTGCATGGAATGGTGGGAAGAGTGCTCGTGCACGCAACGATGTCCCTGGACGGCTTCATCGCGGGCCCCGACGATGCGGTGGACTGGGTGTTCGAGTATGTGGAGCCGAGCGCAGCCGACGACGAGGTCATCAAGACGACCGGCGCCATGCTGGGGGGCAGGCGCAGCTACGACGTGGGCAAGAGAGACGCAGGCAAAGAAAGCGGCACCCTACGGCGGGGCCTGGACTGGACCGGTGTTCGTGCTCACCCCGTAGCGGCTCGCCGCGCGCCGGTCGGATCGAGTTTCGACGTGTGTCGGGCCCGGGTTCGGGCAAGAGTGGATGCCGCCGGTGGTGATGACCTCGACGTTCTCGATTCATCCAGCCTTACTCAGACGCGTCGGCTTCGTTATTCGCATCCGCGAGCACGCGCGCGGCATCAGCACGGCCATCGACGGCACCTATGCGCGCCATGCTGCTTGTTTCTGGGCCGGTCGCCGCGCCGGTCGCCACCAGGACTCCTGCGAGTGCCAGCAGTGCTGCTACCGCCAGCTGGTCCCCGAGGGCGCGCTGCAGCGGTGGTAAGTAATACGGGTAGAGGGCGGGCAACACGATCGAGAGGCTGTATGCCACCCCGTACCCGCTGGAGCGCACTGCGGTCGGGAAGCGCTCGGTCAGGTAGGCCGCAACCGGACCGTAGACGGAAACCGTGACAATCTGTAGGGAACCCACGAGCAGCACTATCGCTATCAGCGTTGTCTGGCGGAAGATCGTCAGATAGACAATCGGCGCCAGAACCGCGGAGAGCACTCCGAAGCCGACGAAAAAGACGCGCCGCCCGATGAAGGTTGAGAGATGGCCGCAGGCTGCCATGGCGATGGCCGAGACCACCGTCGCGCACATCATGGTGAAGGAAACACCCTGGTCGTTGAGGTGTCCGCTGGCTTTCAGTTGGCCGGTGAGGACCGCGATCGCCATGTTGGTAAAGAGCCACATCCCGCTCATCAGTACAAATACCTGCCACAGCGGGCGACGATGCGCACCGACAAGGATGTCCCTGAGCGGATGTGATGCCTTGGCCGCCTGCTTCCATGCCGGGGAATCGGAGACGTATTTGCGGTAGTAGATCAGCAGGGCAAGTGCCATCAGCGCGCCGAGAATGAACGGAATCCGCCAGCCCCACACGCTGTACTGATCCGGACCCAAAACGCCAAGCAAAACGAAGACCAGCGCCGCGATCGAGGCGTTGGCCCACGGCGACATCCACATGATCAAGCCACTGACGAGGCCGCGGCGGTGCGGCAGAGTCCACTCCATCGCCAGCGGCACGGCGGAGGTGTATCCGCCGCCGAGGAAGACCCCTCCGAGGAAGCGCAGCGCGAGGATCGAAAACAGCGTGCCGGGGCCAAGCGTCACCTGGCCAGGTACCACAGCGACCAGCAGGGTGGTGATGGCGACGCCTGCGATCGTGATCTTCGTGGTGGTGGTCCGGCCGATCCGATCGGCTATCGGGCCAAAGATCGCGGCGCCGAGTGGGCGTCCGATCAGTGTGGCAACAAAAATCAGGCCCGCGTTCGTTGCCACATTCTCGGTGCCGTAGAGACGTGCGGCAGCTGGGGCCAGGGCGATGATCGGCAGGAAAATGTCGAATTGATCGACGTAGTTGCCCAGTATTCCACCCCGCACGGC
>DAINCT010000662.1:0-2107 GCA_036732245.1 Chloroflexota bacterium
GCGCACGAGCCAGGTTGGTAACCTCCGCGATTTGCATGAAATGAATGGCGCCGGCCGAAGTCTTCCCTACCACCCCGGACAGCGGCGCTCTGCGCCGCTCCGTAACTACTACTCCATGGATCCCGGCCGCGTCTGCGCTGCGCAGGATAGCGCCGAAATTGTGCGGATCCTGGATTTGATCGAGCACCACAACGCATGGTGGGGTCTGCTGCGTCGTCGCGTGCTCCAGGAGTTGAGAGAGACTAACAGTCTCCCGTGGAGTGATGCTCGCCACAACGCCCTGGGTGTTCTGACCAGGCGCGATCCGGGCAAGCTCCTGGCTGCCCACACTCTGAATCGGTATTCCTCGTTGACGGGCCCCCTGCTCGATTTCGCTCAGGACCGACGACGGCGCACGGCCGTTCGAGAGAAGTATCCTGCTGACCGTGCCGGTCCGGAGCGCTTCGAGCACCGGATGCCGTCCCCAGATCCAGATCTCCTCGGTCACGTAACCGCCTCGATCAAGGCCACGGCCTGGGCGCTTATGGCTTCCGCACGCCCCTCGGGACCAACGCCCTCGTTGGTGGTGGCTTTGATGCCCACTGCATCCTGATTTATTCCGAGGACGCCGGAGATGCGCCTCCGCATCTCTGGAACATGCGGAGCGATGCGCGGCTGCTCCGCCACCAGCACAGCGTCCACATTTGTCACACGGTAGCCGTTGCCTCGGACGAGATCACGAACTCTGGCGAGCAGATCAAGGCTGGAAACGTCCCGAAAGCGCTCGTCACTCGGCGGAAAGTGTGAGCCGATGTCGCCGAGCGATGCTGCTCCCAAGAGCGCGTCCATGATGGCGTGCAGAAGAACATCGGCGTCGGAGTGGCCTTCGAGCCCAAAGGCCGATGGAATCTCCGACCCTCCAAGCACGAGACGGCGACCTGGAGTCAGGCGGTGGATGTCGTATCCGAGACCAACTCTCATGGCTCGAGCATGTTCGGGTGATCCAGCAACAAGCGCGCCAGTACGAGATCCCGCTCCGTGGTGATCTTGAAATTCGACCAATGACCGGGAAAGGTTGCGACAGTCATCGACTCAGCTTCGAGCAGCGATGCATCATCCGTACCGATTCGTGCGGCGCGCTGCGCTTCGGCGTGCGCCCTACGAAGCGACTGAGCCCGAAACACCTGCGGCGTCTGGGCTGCCCTGAGCTGTGCACGATCGATCGTTTCCTGGACTATCTCACGCTCAGAAACGCGCTTGATAGTGTCAGGCAACGGCTCGACCGGGATTGCCCCGTCATGCGATTTCAGGAGCGCGATCCCTTCCCGCAGCATTCGGACTGACGCGAATGGACGCGCCGCGTCGTGCACGGCGATGACGTCGACGTCCGACATGATGGCGAGTCCGCGGGCCACGGACTCCTGACGGCATGATCCACCTGGGACGATGCCTAGACGCGCGGTACCGGGCCATCTCGAGCGAGCCGCCTCGTCAACCTTGTCCGGGTGAACGACCAGCACGGTCGTCTCCGCTGCCGGCCCGATCCGTTCCAGTGAGTGCCAGAGGGCCGGTCGCCCACCCAACGGCGCCCATACCTTGTCTGTCCCATCCATGCGACTACTTGAGCCGGCCGCGACCACGATTAGTCCGACAGTGACCGTCACTCGCGCATGCTCTCCTTCGGCTGCGCGAAGATCATTCTCCCTGCGACGGTCTGTAACACGCGCGTGACAACGATATCCATGTCTTGATGTAGGAACTGGCGCCCATTCTCGACGACGATCATGGTGCCGTCGTCTAGATAGCCCACTCCCTGATTGAACTCCTTACCCTCCTGGATGATCCGGACGGCCATGTCCTCCCCTGGGAGGACGAGCGGCTTCAGAGCGTTGGCGAGCTCGTTGATATTGAGCACCAGGACACCCTGAAGCTCGGCCACGCGGTTCAGATTGAAATCATTGGTGATGATCGGCGAATTGCTCTGGCGCGCTAGCTTTACAAGCTTTCCGTCGACTTCAGGCACGTCGCGTGCGTCGATATCAGAGATCTCGACCGGGGTAGGGGAGTCCTTTTGCAGCTTGTTGAGGATCTCGAGGCCCCGCCTTCCCCGGTTCCGACGCAACGCATC
>DAINCT010000663.1:0-2100 GCA_036732245.1 Chloroflexota bacterium
AGTCCACTGGCTCGAACTCTGGCGTCGCTCCGCAGGCCGGGCCCGGGACGGCCGTGCGCAATCCCGACAGCAAGCTCGACACCGGTGGCCACGCCAACATCCATCAGTCGACAGCCTCGCCGGCCAAAGGCCAGAACGTAGTCTTTCACCGTTTCAATCCCGAGCTCCCGCCGGTCGCACGCAACCGCACGACCCGGCTTCAATTCACCGCTCAGGAGGTTCCAATCCGCATCTCGGACGATACCGTGATCTCCGCCTGGACATTCGAAGGCGACATTCCAGGACCGATAGTGCACGTGAAGCAAGGCGACACCGTCGAGTTTACTCTCGTCAATCACGGATCCATTCCGCACTCGATGGATTTTCACGCGGCGCAGATCGATCCGAAGGTCGCCTTCCGCTCAGCGGATCCGGGAAAACCAGTGTCGTATACGTTCAAGACGCGGTATCCGGGCGTGTACATGTATCATTGTGGAACTTCCCCCGTCCTCATGCACATCGGCTCGGGAATGGTCGGAGCGGTGATAGTCGATCCACCCTCTCCACTGCCCGCGGCGAAGGAATTCGTTCTCGTGGAGAGCGAGTACTACCTCGCTGCGGCAGTCGCCGGTGTGATGCCGTTCGACTACACGAAGATGCTGGCGACCCTGCCCGACTATGTCGTCTTCAACGGGCGCCCGAGTCAGTACATGACCGCGCCGATCAAGGTGCGGGTCGGGGACCGCGTGCGATTCTACGTTGTGAATGCCGGACCGACGCACCCGTGCAATTTTCACGTCGTCGGAGAGCAGTTCGACACCGTTTACCTCGGCGCTCCGCCCTATCTGCCGCTACGAGGAGTTCAGACCTTTGGGGTGGCTCCAGGCGGGGGAATGATTTTCGAAATGCTGGCGGACATTCCAGGTGAGTTCGTTTTTGTCAACCATGGATTCGGTCACGGCCAGAAAGGGGCGATCGGAATTCTCACGGTCGAGAGCTGATTGCACTCCAATGAGGAGCCGGTGTCGGCGATCCCGCAAAGGATCGTCGGTTTCCATCAGGATGAGGAGCGCCATTGGGTTGCCGACCTGGAATGCGGTCACACCCAGCACGTGCGACACGACCCGCCATGGCAGACCCGACCGTGGGTGACGACGGAAGCTGGCCGAGCAGGCTTCATCGGCAACACCCTGGGGTGCGTGGAATGTGTCAGGAGAAAGTCCTAGCGAAGTGCGTCATCGCGCGTGCGCGCCGACAAGCTGAACTGTTCCGATGACGCCCGCGTCGAGTGGTGCCTGATGGAGGCTGGCAGAGTCGCCGCCGCCTTGGCATACTGTCTGGTATCAATAGGGGAAACGACAATGGAAATCAGATTCACCACCGGGGCGAGCCCTCTGGGGAGCGTGCTCGTCGCGGCAACCGACAAGGGAGTATGCGCCGTCAGCCTGCGCGAATCAGACGCGGGCGCCGAGGATTACCTGCGCGGGCGATTCCCCGACGCGGACGCAGAGCGTGACGATGCTGGGCTCAAACGACATCTGGACACCGTCCGGGAACGAATCGCCGGCCGCAAGCTCGACAACGCGCTCCCGCTCGATTTACGCGGCACAGATTTCCAGCGCGAAGTGTGGAACCAGCTTCTCTCGATTCCGCCCGGCTCGACCCGCACCTATCTCGATGTGGCGCAGGCGATCAAGCGGCCGAAGGCGACGCGCGCGGTGGCGCAGGCGTGTGGGGCGAATCCGGTCGCGGTGGTGGTTCCCTGCCACCGCGTCGTGATGAGCGACGGATCGATCGGTGGGTACAGCGGGCTGCCAGGAGTCAAGAAGGCATTGCTCGCGGCCGAGGGCGTCGAAGAGTTCGCGGTCGGGCCAGGTTCTTAACTGCAAATGAACGTCTGACATCTGTAAACTGTCGACCCGAGAACTGAAACTGAACGGGCGGGAGCTGTCATCTGGCATTTCGATTCATCAGGATTCAAGAAGCAACAGTTCCAGTCGCCCATTCTGTTATCAGTTTCGAGTCGCCCGTTCAGTTGCAGTTCAAGTCTCTAGTGCTTCGAGAGCCTGCTCCGGTACGGCCGCTCCGCCGGCCCGATGTAGATCTGGCGCGGTCGAGCGA
>DAINCT010000664.1:0-2099 GCA_036732245.1 Chloroflexota bacterium
TATGCGAATCGAATCTTCTGTGACGGCGATTTCCTGGATTCCTTCTGAAGCCATTGAGGGTATGACTCGGCTACCGTTTGACATGGGACTTTTTCACTATGACGATCCGCCCCCGGACCATATCGCTAGCCTTGACGAACTTCACAAGAAGGACGCCTTTCGCGAAGCAAACGAGCTGCGCGCCTGGATCGTGGTCGAGGATGACAAGGTTGCGTCCTTCGGTCAGGCCGGCCGCAGCTTGCTCGGCTCGACCCGCTTGAAAATCGGCCCGCGACAGGTGGCCTTTCCCGGCATTGCGCTCAACACCCTACGGCCTGAACCGGAGGTGACCGAGACCTCTGTTCGTTTCGTACAGACGGTCGGGGGCCGCATGGCCCTGCCTGCACCGCGCCGCGTCTCGCGCAAACCGTTCTTCCAGGTTGCTTCCTCGGTCGCCTGGACTACCCTCGCTCTCACCATCAATGCCGACGGCACATCCCACCACGAGGTGTTGGGAGCAAGCCCGTTCCCCCGACACTGGATCTACGATGACAAACTGAATCTCATCCAGAAGTCGGGCACCATCAATTTCGAGGAATGGTATCGCGGCGCCTTTGGCAAAAACACACCCTGGGGCGATCAAGACTCTCCTGCGCTCGTGACCGACGTGGAAAGCGCGGTAGAACGAGAGCTTTCACTCATCCTGATGCGCGAGGGTGAGAAGAAGCCGAAAATGCGAAACCTCAAAGAGGGAGAGACGCTCGTCAACCAGGGCGACGAGGGCCACGAAATCTATCTCCTGCTCGACGGTGTGTTGGCGGTTGAGGTCGATGGTGAGCAATTGGCCGAGATTGGACCGGGCGCTATTCTGGGCGAACGTGCTCACCTCGAAGGCGGCAAACGTGCTGCCACACTCCGCGCCATGACCGGTGCACGCGTCGCCGTGGGGGACCCCGAAATGTTCTCCGACTCCGCGCTCGAAGAGGTAGCCAGCGGTCACCGCCGGGAACAGCAAGGCTAGAATCCCGGTGGCGTGGGAATGAAATAGAAGACGGCTGCGGCCATGACGTACAACGTCATGAGCTGCAGCCCCTCCAGCCAGTTGCTTTCGCCGTCCTGCGCCACGAAGAAGAAGATGGCCACGACCAGCGCCAGCACCGCGATTTCGACCGGGTTGAATACCAGCGACATCGGGTGCCAGATACTCGATGCCAGCACCAGGACCGGCGCCACGAAGAGCGCTACCTGGATCGACGAACCGGAAGCGATGGCAAAGCTGAGATCCATCTTGTTGCGGCCTGCCAACTGGACCGCCGAGAAGTGCTCCGCCACGTTTCCCACGATCGGAATGATGATCAGCCCGACGAAGATCTCGCTGATGCCCATCGATTTTGTCATCGGCCGTACCGCGCCCACCAGCACGTCTCCCTCCAGTGCCACGAGCACGGTCGCCACACCGAGCCAGATCAGGCTGAGTCGGACCGACCAGTCCGGACCCTCGTCTCCTTCGACCAATTCCTCAACCGCTTTGCCGGTTTCTCCCATGAAGGTGTTGCTCCTGGAGCGGTACTGTCCACCCCGCAAACCTGCGATGTCGTACAGCATATAGGCTGCATACGTGACGATCAGAAGACACGCCACGAAAACGCTCAAGGCCTGCGCATTGCCGTGTGGAGAGGTCGCGGCGAAGAGGGAGGGCAGTGCCAGGCTGGCCACGGCCACGACCATTAACACCGCATGATGGCCCACGACTTCTCGACTGAAGTGTTGCGTCCCGTGTTTGAGTCCACCGTAGAACAGCGACATGCCGACGACCAGCGCGGCATTCCCGATGACGGAACCGACGATGGTGGCTTGCGTGAGCGTGATGAGTCCGGCCCGTAAAGCCAGCACTCCCACCACAAGTTCCGGCACATTGCCGAAGGACGCATTGAGTAAGCCGCCCGCTGCAGCTCCGACGCGATACGCCAATTCCTCGGTGGCCTTGCCGATGAGCGCGGCCAGCGGTATGAGACCCACTGCCGTCAGCACGAACAGCAGCGACTCCGACGCACCAAAAAACGAGAGCGCGTATCCCGCCAGCCCCACCGGCACCAGTGCCCATAACCATCGGGGCATAG
>DAINCT010000665.1:0-2083 GCA_036732245.1 Chloroflexota bacterium
GATAAAGGCCGTCTGACTGTCACCCCACGGCGGTCATCGCACCTTAATCTGCCTCAGCCCCAAGTGGCACCGCACAACTTCGCGGACTCCTACCGGTTCCTCGACGCGGCGGCGGCGACTCCCGTCCGGCGGCGGAGGCAACATCGAGCAGTGATGGAGCTGCGCGATCGGACTATTGACACCCCACAGGCTTCGGCACGGGCTGCCCATCGACGAATAGCGGCGGTTGGTGCATTGACGCTTGGGTCATGACCCAGCGCGCTCAACCCTGTGCGGTCACCGCCAGCTGCAACTCGCCGTTGAAACCGGCGCAGGCCACCGCGAAGGTTGCTCCCTTGTCTCCTGCCTGGCCTTTCACGTCTCCGAATCGGGTCCACGACCCGTCTGCGTGACGGACGGTGTGCATGATCCCACCGGGGAAGACAGGAAGGAATGTAAAGGTCGTAACCACAAGCTGAAGCTCACCGCTCACGCCAGCGGCGTCGAGCTGCAGCGCCAGTCCCGGATTGCCGCATTGCGCCTTCACGTCGCCGAACTTTGTCCACGAGCCGTCGGCGTGGCGAATCACGTGCCAGATGCCCGAGCCGAAGAAGAAGCTCGTGGTCCCTACCACGTGAAGCTCACCGGCAACTTCGGCGGCTGTGACATCGATGAACGCGCCCGGGTTGCCGCTCTGTCCCTTGACGTCCCCAAATGCCGTCCAACTGTTTGTGTGGCGAATGGCGTGCCAGAGGTTGCCGTTGGTATCCACGGCGCACACATGCAGCTCGCCGTTGATCTGAGCAGTCGAGACGCGCGCGATTGGTCCTGGATTTCCGGTCTGCCCCTTGACGTCACCCAGGGGCGTGAAGATCGCGTTCGAGAAGAAGCGAATTGAGTGCCAGAGTCCGCCCGAGCTGTCCGTCACGCAGACGTGCATGTCGTTGTTGACCAGGGCGACGCTGATGTCTTCCAGGATTCCGATCCGCCCCGTCATAGTCTCCGCGTCGAAAAAGGGTTGCCAGGTGCCAGCTTGATTTCGCATCGTAAACCAGAGGCTCTGATCCCTTCCGGTCGTCCCGCATAGATGGAGACCGTACTGATACGCAGCCGAGTCGACAGCAAAGAACGAGCTCGGCTGACCTGTCTGCCCTTCCACATTTCCGAATGGAGTCCATGAACCGTCAGAGTGCCGGATCGTATGCCAAAGTTCCAGCTCGGGTGTGAAGACGGAGCATGCCTGCTGCCGGTTGTCGGCGAACCGCTGGATGGTGCCGAAGCTAAGGTTGACCTCCTGCCATGCGCACACATCGCCACCTTCGGAGACGTCAGCGTTCAACTCAACCCAGCCGGTGTCCGGAAAGGGGTCGGTGAGCGCCTCCTGGATCTCGTGGGACGTCGCGCTCTGCCAGTTCGGCGTCGGGTTGTTTGAGCCACAGCCTCTGGTCGTCGGGTAGGGGCAGATCGCCCAGAACTCGTCGTTCGCCCACGCTGAGTGCTCAGCGCACCAGACGCCGTAGCCCTGGAACGTGATTCCGTGCGTGAAGATGAGGAAGAGGCGTTGATTGGTGAAGGCTGGCAGGTTGCTGGCCGTCTGCTCGGCCACGACTTGCACGCGAGCATCGCCATCGGTGAGCGGTGTCGTTTGAGTCGGTAAGGAATTGCGCCAGAAGGACGCTCCGACCGTGGCGCCGTTGATACCGTACTGCCGAAGCACGTTCTCCTGGCCGCTGGGCGCGTCGGCCTCCGATGAGAAGTGGGCCGCGATCCCCCGCAGATACGCCTGCATGCCATCGATATCCGCCTGCTGAAAGTCGCCCCAGTAGAAGGAGACGAACTCGACCTGTCGAAGCACCGGTCCACCGGCATACACGAGGAAGCTCGTGTACGAGGATCCGGGCAGGCCCGCCGGGCGGGGCGACAGTTGGGCAAGTGCCGTGCCTGCTGAACTGTTCGGGCGCTTCCTTCGGCCGACGTCCTTCACGCCCGGGCTCACTCCCGACGCAGCGACGGGTTTCTGCTCGCTCATCACCTTGCCTCCGCAAGAACCTCAATCGTTTGTTGCCGAGCAAGACGACCGGCTATCCGCCCAATAGCGCAAGAG
>DAINCT010000666.1:0-1773 GCA_036732245.1 Chloroflexota bacterium
TAGGCTTGCATCCCCTATCGTGCATCCGGCTCTATACTTTAGGCAATTGCTCTAGTCCAGTGGGCCTGGAAGGACCCGTCGTACCCGCTCGACCAGCTCCAGGATGATGGCGTTGCGCAGCGCGGGCTCACTCTCGATGAAGTGGTCAAAGAGCGGCTTGGACAGGAGAATGAGTTCGGCGTCACCATCGGTGATGACGGTCGCCGATCGCGGCTTACCGTCGAGCAGTGCCATCTCGCCGACATAGCTTCCTTCGGGAATATGGGCGACGGTAGCACCACTGCGCTCGACTCGGGCCGAGCCTTTCAGGAAGACCGTCAGGGAATTTCCCTCTCCGCCTTCCTGCATCAGTACCGTCTCCGGGCCCACCTGCCGCTCCTGAGCCAACTGCGCCAGCTCCCGCAAAGACCGATCTCCGAACTTCGAAAACAGCTCGACTCCACGCAACACCTCGCTCAGCCGCTCAACCTTGGCGTCCACCGCGTCCTGGCCGGTGATGGCTCCGTACGGGGAACTCTGCCGCCTACCTGGTTCCTCTGTCATCGCCTGCTCCTTCCTATGAAACCAGCATGGCCTCGTGATGTCCCAATGTCAAACGCCGCGCACCGCCCATTATTCTCGCTCGCGCTACCCGCGGTCAGTGTCCATCGAGTTTCTCCGCGCGGGATTTCTGGCGAGTACATCCGCCATACGCGCCGCTTGCACGTTCTCACGCACATCATGCACACGCACCATATCGACGCCATGCGCAATGGCGATCGTGACCAGCGCGATGGTTCCCTCCAAGCGGTCATGCACGTCAACGCCCAGCACTTTGCCGATCATGCCTTTCCGCGAAGGGCCGACCAGAAGTGGAAGACCGAGCCGGCGTAGCTCGCTCAGCCTCCGTAGAATCTCGAAGTTCTCGAGCCAACCCTTGCCGAACCCCAGACCAGGATCGAGAATGATGTTTCGTTGCGAGACTCCGGCTCGCAGCGCTCGCTCGACCAGGTCGCTCAGATCCGAGATGAGAGCATGGATAAGATCTTCCCGGTCGTCGATCCGCGAGCCATGAACGATTGCCAATCGCGCTCCAGCCTCGGCGACCACCTGAGCCATCTCACTGTCCGCCAGCCCGGAGACATCGTTCACTATGAGGGCACCCGCTTGCAGCGCCTCGCGGGCCACAACAGCCTTTCGGGTGTCGATCGAGAGGGGAACGTCCACCACCCTGGAAACGGCCTGAATAGCCGAAATTACGCGCTTGAGCTCTACTTCCGCCGGGACATCGCGAAATCCGGGCCGCGTCGACTCACCTCCGACGTCCAGGACATCCGCGCCTGCTCGCACCATGGCCCCAGCGCGCGTGAGGAGACCCGCGGAATCTCCCAGCAGTCCGTCACCGGAGAAGCTATCTGGAGTGACGTTGAGCGCGCCCATCAGGTAGGTCCGCTTACCCCATTGCAAGGGCCAACTTTCAACCACGCCGCCGCTCTGCGCTATCCACGAGATTCCGGAGCAGCATCGCGTTCGTGACCGGTCCGACCCCGCCCGGTACGGGTGTGATCGCGGAGGCAATATCCTTGCACTCGTCGAACGCCACGTCGCCACGTACACCGTGTTCGACCACATTGATCCCGGCATCGATGATCACCACGCCTTCGGTGATCATATCGCGATGAATCAGACCGGGCTCTCCGGCTCCAACCATCAGGATCTCGGCCTGTCGAGTAAAGGCGGCCAGATCCGGAGTTTGCCGGTGGACAACGGTGACCGTCGCGTCCTGCTGGAGCA
>DAINCT010000666.1:1783-2079 GCA_036732245.1 Chloroflexota bacterium
CGGGGTGTCCCACCACGCTGCTGCGCCCTACCACGACGGCATGACGTCCGGTGGGAATGACGCCCGCCGTCGCGAGAATCTCCATCATCGCCAGCGCTGTCGGTGGGGATTGGCCGGGGATGCCAAGGTAGAGCCGGCCCACGTTCTGGACCGTGATGCCGTCCACGTCTTTTCTCGGATCGATGCTGCCGGAGAGATCGGCAGGGACCAGGTGGTCAGGAAGCGGCATTTCGACGAGGATCCCGTCGACCTCGTCCCGAGAGTTCAAGTTGGAAACGGTACGCTCGAGATCGCCG
>DAINCT010000667.1:0-2069 GCA_036732245.1 Chloroflexota bacterium
CGGCGTGACGGCCTCGAGCCGTTCGCCGCCGTCTTCGATGCCGTTGGCGGCGAGGGACAGCTAGCGGCGACCGTGGAGTCGGCCAAGAAGCTCATCCGTCCGCTCGACCTGGACTCCCGCGATCTGATCCAAACCCAGTACGCCTTCGTGCGCGGTGCACTGATGGCACTCTATGAGGCACTCGACGTCCGCGCCGTGCGTGGCGCCGATCCAGCGATCGAAGCCCTCGACTACGCCCAAAAGCTCAATGCGCGCGGCCGTCGGGTAACCGCACGACGGTCACGGCTCGGAGGCGAACGGGTGGAAGCCCCACTCGGCCACGTCACTGACCGTTGGCGCCGACTGGTATTTGAAGGACGCAAAGACATCAACGCCAGCATGTACGAGGTGGCGGCGTTCGAGGCGCTGAACAATGGCCTGCGTTCCGGCGACCTGTACGTGCTCGGTAGCCGTCGTTACCAGACGTTCGAAAGCTATCTGCTGACGAAAGAGCACTGGGCCCAACTCAAGGAAACGGGCCGGACGCGCCTGGCTCTTGGAGGCACGGCGACTGAGTACCTCGAAGGGCGACGTCAACATCTGGACGGGTTGCTCGCAAAGCTCGCACGAGACATTGACAGCGTTGAGAACGTGACCGTCGACAAGGACGGTGTTTTGCATCTGACGGCGCTGGACACGATTGTGCCCGAGGCTGCCAAGCAACTCCAACGCCGTCTCGAACGGCGTATCCCGCTGATCTCGCTCGCAGATCTCCTGAACGAAGTCGATCGGTGGACCGGCTTCCTGGGGCACTTCACCCATCTGGTGAGCGCCGATGTGCCCGAAGGCGAACGGCGGCAGATGCTGATTGCCGCCATCATGGGCCTCGGGATGAACCACGGGCTCGGCAGGCTGGCGCGCTCGACGCCGTTCAGCTACCGACAACTCGCCTGGGCTGCGGACTGGCACATCCGCGAGGACACCCTTCGCGCGGCACTGATCGAGCTCGACCAGTTCGTACTCCACCATCCGCTCGCCCGCCACTGGGGTGCCGGCACTCGTTCCTCATCCGATGGCATGCGCGTCAGGGTTGGGGTGAATGCCGCCAACGCCGATCGCAATGCGGCCTACTTTGGTCCCGGCCGTGGCGTGACGATCTACGGCCACACGGCCGACTTTCGGCTGCCGTACCACACCCAGGTCATCAGCACGAACGACCGTGAAGCCCTGTACGTCATCGATGGGCTGTGCAATCACGAAACGGACCTGCACATCCAGGAGCACTTCACAGATACCCATGGCTATACGACCCACGTGTTCGGGTTGTGTGCGGCGCTGGGCTTCCGTTTTGCCCCTCGCATTCGCGACGTCCTCGACCAGCGGCTGTTCACCATCGGCCGCCCGAGCCAGGACTACGGTCCGTTCAACCAACTGCTGACCGACCGCATCAACACCCGCCTGATTGAAGACAACTGGGACGAGGTCCTGCGCGTGGCCGCGTCGATTCGCCACGGCACGGTCTCGGCTGCGCTGATCATGCGCAAGCTGGCTGCCTACCCGCGTCAGAATCAGATCGCCCGCGCACTGAATGAGATCGGACAACTGGAGAAGACCATCTTCATCCTCGAACTCCTGCTGGATCCACAGCTTCGACATCGGCAGGAGCGCGGACTCAACGATGGTGAAGCCGTCAACAGTGCGAGCCGCGCTCTCTTCGTCGGCCAGCGCGGCGAATTCCGCGACCGCGCCTACCAGGACCAGGTGCATCGGGCGAGCTGCCTGCACCTGCTGGTCGCGGCCATCGGAGCGTGGACCACACCGTACCTGGCTGATTCCATTGCGGCTCTACGTGCCGAGGGCGAAGACGTCCCAGACGAGTTGATCGCTCACCTCTCGCCGATTGCGTGGGAGCCGGTGAACTTCCTGGGTCAGTTCACCTTCGATCCGGGCAATGCTCGGCCACTTGACGATCGCCGTCCGTTACGAAGCGGCGCGGTTGATACCGACGAAGCTGCTTAGCGGGGGTTTTCCCGCAAAAAATGTCGGCCCCCCACGACCTGCGCGTGCTGATGGGCTGGACGGAGCAGCGC
>DAINCT010000668.1:0-176 GCA_036732245.1 Chloroflexota bacterium
CCTGGGCGGTCTCCACCACGTCTATGCGCGGGCGGCTTGAGTTGGACGCCCTTTTTGCCCCCCTTCAGCTGACGCAAGACGAGGTTTTCCAGAACGAGATCGCGTCGAGATCGAAAGCCAATGAGGAAACCGCGGAGCACCAGTAAGAGGAGTTCGAGCATCCGGCAGGATAGCAA
>DAINCT010000668.1:186-2051 GCA_036732245.1 Chloroflexota bacterium
CGGGTCCCGGCCGAACGAACCACCACCTACGGGATTCGTGAGATGTTCACCCGCCAGGCATCGCATCCTGCTGACGTCACGTCTCAACAGAATCGGCACCCGCCCCGCAGACCGGACGGCGGTAGCCCATAGGCTCTGGGTGAGTTCGACGCCCTCAGGCTGCCCTGGGCGGGCGCCGGTGGGGCCCAAGGACCGCGCCACCCGGTGGTGTCAAGAAGAATCCGCAGCGCAGGGGCTTCAGCGCAACGGCGAAGAGACCCTCCAAGGGTCTCTTCATGGGAGTTCTATTCCATCCAGACGATGATCAAGTTGTCAGCGGCGAGACCTGCTCAGTGTCGTACCTCCTGCGTAAGTCGCCAATTGCCCCCACGTCCGGCGGTCCTGGCTTGCGTAGCAGTTCGGCCAACTCCTCGAAATACAGCTCGTGGACACCTGCCGGCGAGATCACGAGCAGCATCTTGGCCGGATCGTTACCTGGGTTTCCAAAGCCATGCGCGACGCCAGGCGGTACCAACACGAAGTCTCCAGGGCGTGCCCGCAGAGCTTGGTCGCCGACTCGGATCTGGACCTCACCATCGACCACATACAAGATCTCTTCGATCTGGCTATGGACGTGATCGCCCGTGCTGAAACCTGGTGCCGGATGGAATTCGAGGAAAGTCGGCCCACCACCGGGGCGGACGCCCTCGGCCTTATACGCGACCTCGGTCCCGCGCAGGGAGACTACCTTACCTGCGTTGCCGCCTTGAATGATGATCGCCTCAACTGACATTTCTGCCTCCCACGGATTACCCGGACAAGCCACGTGACGGCATTCAAGTTAACCAGGCGGAGGCGACACGACGTTCGCGCGGTTGACTCTCCGTGTGTCACTACCGTGACACTGGTCGGGCGTTCTTGGCCGCTGTGGCCACTGCCTTTTGATCGACGACGATGAAAGCTGAGCGCCTGCGGCGGATCGCGCCGACGTTTTCCAGCGACTTCATGACCCGATTGACCGTCGCTCGGGAGGTGCCAGCGAGACCAGCAATGTCATTCTGAGTGAGGGGGATCACGACCGTCTCCATGCCCTCCCCATACAGCGCACACAACGCGACAATCCGACGAAGAACGCGAGTTTCGACCGGGACGAAGAGGGCCTCGACCAGTGCGGCGGCGAACGTGCGGATCTCCGTCGCCAGAAGGTCAACAACCAACTGGGTCATCACCGGGTCAGCCCACCAGACTTCTCGCAGTCGCTCGGCGCTGATAGCGTGGGTAACCGTCGGCTCAAGGGCGACCACTGTGCCATAGCGGCCCGGCCGCCCGGACTGCAAGCCAAGCAGTCCGAACATCTCGCCTGGGCCAAAGATGCGATACGTGACGGTGCTCCCTCCCTCGGTGGTCGTCTGGGAAGCGACATGGCCTCGCTGGATCAGGTGGACGCTGTCTGCGGCATCGCTCTCGTGAAAGATGACCTCGGCACGCCGAAAGGTTCGTCGCCGGGCCAACTCGAGCAATCGGTCGACATCGGGCTCAGAGACGCCACGAACCTTTAGCCGGCCGTCGGCGTCTTTGGCGGTCACTCCCTACCGCTACCCGTCCGCGCAGGAGCAGATCCGCGGTCGCTCACGACCTGCCGCCCACGAACTGCGGGATTGGCGACGGATCCGGTTTGCTGATGGGCTCTGGGACCCTAAACATCCTGGTTGCTGAGGTCGACCCGGCGAAGGCCGGTCCCAAGTACTGAATCGCCCTAATTTTATGGCGACTCTGGCGGTTGGCACTAGGCGACACCGGTGGTGTCGCGCTGTCGATAGCAGGAGAGCAGACGACGACCGGCGCCTCCGAACAGATCGGTCATCTCAACTTCCACCCCGTGCTCG
>DAINCT010000669.1:0-2047 GCA_036732245.1 Chloroflexota bacterium
TAACCGTCCGGCCACGACCGCGGCGGATGAGCTCATTCAGGCGGAACTGGGAGCGGTCGGCGTGAAGGTCAACATCGTGTCAAAGCCAGGTCCGGATTTCATTTCGCTGGCGCAGAAGGGCAACTTCGATGTGATCCTGGATAGCTGGTACTCGCCGGACGCCGATGTGCTCTATAACACGTTCGATTCAACCCAATCGGCCGGGGGTGGACTGAACTTCACCAACTACAAGAGTGCGACGCTCGACAGCTTGCTGGAAAAAGGTCGCACCACCTTCAATACCAAGCTGGCAACGTCGTACTACGCGCAAGCGCAGCGCTTCATTCTCAAGAATTACCTGGCCGACCCGCTCTATATCCCCATCACGGAGTTCGGCGTGCGCAAACGAGTACACGGCTTCCATACGGATGCGACCGGGCTGTGGCCGCTCTTCCAGGATCTCTGGATCAAGTAACCGATCAACATTCCCCGGGTGGAGGGGGAGCGGCGTGCTTTCCCCCTCCACCTCCATTCAGTTCACTTCGAAGGGAGTCAACATGGCGATTGCCAGTGACACGCTTACCATCGCGCGATCATACAGTGAAGCATCCAATGCCAAGGATTGGGATCGGCTTCGCAACGATATCCTGGCACCGGATGTGGAGGCCTGGTCGCACTCCGCTCAGTTCCTGGAGCGCGGGCCGGAAGAGATCATTCACGCCCTGCAACAATCAAAGGGGGCGGTAACCGATACCCACATTGAGGTACACAATGCGGTGGTCGACGGTGATCAGGCGGTGCTCGAGCTGCGGATTCGCGGGACGGCACATGGCGATCCGAACGATCGGACCAATACCACATTGACCGGGGAAGAACTTCCGGTAACGCTGTCCACGTGTCACGTCTACAAGATTCGCGACGGCAAAATCTGGCGGCTCGCGACGTACAGTGACCGCACCTTTCGCTTCGATGAGCCGGCGTAACACCGGGCAAGACGCGATACGCACATGAACGAGCCCATCCGATGGGGTATTGTCGGCACCGCTAATATCGCTCGCGCGCAGTTCCTGCCCGCACTCCGTGCGGCAGGAACAGGCGTGGCGAGCTATGTCGGTTCGCGAGACGGCGCGCGGGCCGAAACGTGGGCGGCAGAGCACGGCGTCGAGCACGGAGTTGCTGGATACGAATCGGTCGTTACAGCAGATGGGGTCGACGCGATTTACATCGCCCTCCCGAATCATCTGCACGCAGAGTGGGCGACGGCTGCCGTGCGTGCCGGCAAAGCGGTCCTCTGTGAAAAGCCTCTCTGCACCTCGGTGGCCGAGACGGAAGCGCTCCTGCGCGCCGCCCAGCAGTCGAACGCGCTCCTCTGGGAAGCGTTCGTCTTTCCGTTCCACCAGCAATTCCTGCGACTTCGAGCATTGATCGAAGATGGTGCCATCGGTGAACTCCGGGAAATACAGTCGAACTTCTACTTTCACCTTCGCGACCGTCAAAACATTCGGCTTTCGCCGGAGATGTACGGCGGCGCCGTGAATGATGTCGGGTGTTACCCCGTGCGGTTGGCCCAACTGCTATTTGGCGGAGCGCCCGATGAAGCGACTGCGCTGGCCACCTGGGCACCCGAAGGGGTCGACGAGGAGACACAGGCCGTGCTCGATTACGCTGCCAGGCGTCGTCTCGTATTAGGCTGTGGTCTCACCCGGCCGCTCGATACCTTTACCCGGCTTCTCGGCACGGGTGGCGAAATTCGCGTGAGAAACCCATTCCATCCCACTGAGGCGGACACCCTGGAGATACGGAGTCCGGGGGCGGAAAGGGTCGAGCGCCCCACGGACGGTCGCCCTTCATTTACGCGGGCAATCGAACATATTCACCGCGTGCTGCGCGGCACGGAACCGCCTCGGCACCTGGCAAGTCAGGATTCACTCCACACGGCGCGCGCGCTGGATCTGTTGCACGAAACGATGCACAGGATTTCGAGCTAGAAGCGGTCTGAAAAGGTCAAGCCCGAGCCAATCGGTGGAGCATGCTTGGTACCATCATGGCCACGGGCGCCGCCGACACA
>DAINCT010000670.1:0-2021 GCA_036732245.1 Chloroflexota bacterium
GCGCGCGTCTCACGGTTGAACCCGATTGACTTCGTTCATTTCGTTCCATTTTTCCCTCCTTGGTTGAACCCTTCGCTAGAACGTTGTCGTCGAATGACGTGTTAATGGAATTCGTGGAGTCGGAGCTGGAGCCCCGACCTACATCGGTTGTGCGGGGCGGAAACCTCCTTGGATTGCTCTGGTGGTATGGTGTTCAGCTACGGAATGAGTCGAGGTCGGAGCCTCGACCTACACGGGGCACGCGGTAGATGTAGCCTCCAAGGATGGTTGCGGGGACGCAGCGCCGATCTGCGCGGCTCCGGGTCAGTTGGGTTGCGGGTAGAGGTGGCATCGGACCCAGTGGCCGGGTTGGGCCTCCACGAGTTGGGGCATTTTGCAGAAGCTGGCCTCGACAGCTACTGGGCAGCGCGGCGAGAATCGGCAGATGTCCTTGGGATCGATCACCGTGGGCGCCTCGCCCCGGGCCATCTCCTCCGTGTGGGTAAAGCCTCGTTCGGGATTCGGCACGGCGGAGAGGAGGAGACGGGTATATGGGTGCAACGGTGTTTGCAGTACCGCGTCGGTCTCGCCCTGCTCCACGACCTGACCGGCATACATCACGATGACTTCATCGGCCACGTAGCGCGCACTCGCGATATCGTGCGTGATATAGAGGAATGCGATGTTCTCCTTCTGCTTCAGGTCCAGCATCAGGTTCAGGATTCCCATACGAATCGAGACGTCGAGCATGGAAATCGGTTCGTCGGCCAGTAAAACGGCCGGCTGAACGGCCAGTGCACGAGCAATGTTGACGCGCTGACGTTGTCCTCCGGACAGTTGATGCGGGTACTTGCGGGCGATTTCGTCCGGCGGCACGAGTCCGACGGTTTGCAAGAGCTCGAGGACGCGCGACCTGACCTGGTTCGCCGGCACGACCTTGTGGATTTTGAGCGGACGGGCAATGTCGTACTCGATGCGTTTCACCGGATTCAACGAGCCGAATGGATCCTGAAAGATCATCTGCACCTGGGCGCGGTACTTGAGTCGGGCGGACCGGCCACGCACCCGGGATACATCCTCACCGTGAAAGAAGATCCGACCGCTCGTCGGCGGATAGAGTTGGGCGAGTAGACGCGCGACGGTACTCTTCCCACTGCCGCTCTCTCCCACCAGGGCGGTGACCCGACCGGGCCGGAGGACAAAGCTGACGTCATCCAGCGCGTGGATCATGGGTGTATGGCTCCCCGGCAGACCGGAGCCGCCGGCCGGGAAGTGTTTCGTGAGCCCTTGAACCTCCAGAATCGGTTCCGACAACGTGGAGTTCTGCTCGATCCGCTCAGCTACCATGGTCGTCTCCAAATAGGTGGCACGCCACCAGGTGATCCGGGCCGATTTCTTTCAGCACGGGCTTTACTTTCGTCTGCAGGGCGTACAGTTCCGGGTCGTCAGGAGTACAGTGCGAGCAGCGGGGGTGGAAGCGGCATCCTGAGGGTGGATTCCCTAGATCAGGGGGTGAGCCGGGAATGCCATGTACGATCTTTTTCTCACCCGTCAGCGGAGGAAACGAGCTCATCAGGCCCACGGTGTAGGGGTGGCTCGGTTGCTCGAACATAGTCCGCGACGGGGCCGATTCGATAATTTCGCCGGCATACATCACGGCGATGCGATTGCTGAACTCGACGAGCAGCGAAAGGTCATGCGTAATGAACAGCACCGCAAATTGCAGATCCTTTTGCAGTTTGGCGATCTCTTGCAGAATCTGGCGCTGCACCACGACGTCCAGCGCGGTGGTCGGCTCATCCATCACGATCAATTCCGGCTTCAAGGCGAGCGCCATGGCGATCACCACGCGTTGCCGCATACCGCCTGACAGTTCGTGCGGGTACGCGTTTACCCGTTGTCGGTCGATGCCTACCAATTCCAGCAGGTCGCCGGTGTTCTTGAGCGCCTCGCCTTTGTCGATACGTTCATGCGCTTGCATCATGTCGACGAATTGGTCGCCCACATTGAGCACGGGGTTGAGCGCGTTCATCGCGCTCTGG
>DAINCT010000671.1:0-2011 GCA_036732245.1 Chloroflexota bacterium
CGGACGCCAGAATGATGTCGCCTGCCAGGGCCAACTCGCAGCCCCCGCCCAGCGCATAGCCGTTGACCGCCATGATGACCGGCTTGGGCAGCGCATGCATCTTCATCAGAAGCTCATGCGACCGCCGCGAATGCTCGAATCCTTCCTGCCCTGTTTCCAGCGCCTCGAGTTCCGCTATATCGGCGCCCGAGGAGAATGCCTTCTGACCGCTCCCGGTCACGATGATTGCTCGCACCGCTTTCTCTGCGCCTAAATCATCAATGGCATCGGCGAGCTCGGCGCGCGTGGCGTGGCTCAGCGCATTGAGAACCTTCGGACGATCGATCGTAATGGTGGCGAAAACGTCGCGCCGTTCGATCAGAATATTGGCGTACGCCACCGGCTCACTTTGCTCCGTTGTAGTCGTAAAAGCCGCGACCGTTTTTGCGACCGAAGTATCCGGCATTCACCATTTTTCGGAGGAGCGGAGGAGCCGCGTATTTCGGATCTCGAATTTCTTCATACATCACGTCCGCGATAAAGAGAGTTGTATCGATTCCTACATAGTCGAGTAGGGTAAGGGGGCCCATAGGGTGGTTCAGGCCCAGCGAGATTCCAGTGTCGATGTCTTCTTTCGTCGCCACGCCGCTTTCCACCATCCGCACGGCGTCGAGCAGATACGGCACCAGCAGGTAGTTCACGATAAATCCGGGCGTATCCTGGGCCACCACGACGTTCTTGCCCATCGATTCCCCGAACACTCGGAGCCGTTCGAGCGTCTCGTCACTCGTCTGGAGAGCACGTACCAGTTCGACCAACTTCATCACCGGCACAGGATTGAAAAAATGCGCACCCGCTACCTTTTCGGGACGTGTGGTGACGGCGGCGAGAGCTGTTATGCTCACGGACGACGTGTTGCTTGCAAGTATCGCTTCGGAGTCAGTGATGCGATCCAGTTCGCGGAACACGTCCTTCTTCATATCTAGGTTTTCGACGATGGCTTCGATCACCAAATCGCATCCTGCCATGTCGTTCAGGTCGGTCGTTCCTTTGATGCGACCCAGCACCTCGTCGCGTTCCTCCATGGTCATCTTGCCGCGCTCGATCGCTCTCGCCATAGACCTGCTTATCCTGGCGCTGCCGGCAGCAAGCGCGTCATCGTCAATCTCACGCACGACCACCTGATAACCACTCCGGGCCGCCTGCTCCGCAATGCCCGAACCCATCAGTCCGGCGCCGACCACGCCCACTGTTGTGATGTCCAACTTTCTCCTTCTCACATCCCGCGCCTCGGTGGCGGCGGACGCCCAACCGAGTTCACGGGACCGGCGGCCCGAAGCACAGCCTCGAACCTCCTCAGTATAGATGGGCCATCTTTGCGCTCGGCGCACGATTGACAGCATTGGACACCGTGCCGGCGTCCGCCGCTGCCTCGTTACTCAACGTTCACCACTCGACGTCAGTGCACGATTGCCAGCGCCGCCTGCATGATCTGCTTCGCGAGCGGGGCAGCCACATACGCCCCTTCGCCGCCATGTTCCACCATGACAACTACGGCCACCTTGGGGTGGTCGGCGGGAGCAAAACTCACGAACCAGGCATGGGGCAATCCTCCATCGCTGGTTTCCGCCGTTCCCGTCTTGCCCGCCATGGTGACGCCGGGAATTTGAGCAAGCACCCCGGTGCCGCGTTGCACGACTTCCGTCATGGCCGTACGCACGTCTGCCGCCGCGGCGGCCGAAATCGGAGAAAAGAGAGTTCCGCTCTGCTCGCCTTTTACAACGGATCCGTCCGGGGCGGTGACTTGTTTTACCAGCACCGGCTGTGGTATCGATCCGGAGTCGGCCACCGCTTCAGTCGCCAACATCATCTGAAGAGGAGTGACATACAGTGAGCCCTGTCCGAACGAGCTTCCTGCCAGTGCCACTCGGTCGGAGATCGTTCCAGTGCGGCTTACCGACACGGGGATATCAAATGGAATCTGTTGCCCTAGCCCGAAGCGATGGGCGTAATCGAGAAACCGTCCGGATCC
>DAINCT010000672.1:0-2010 GCA_036732245.1 Chloroflexota bacterium
GGCAGAACGTCGTTCCAGCTCCGGTCGCCGAGGATCGCGGCGGGCCGGTCTTCGTCGAGCGTCCTGGAAACATTTGCCAGCCACTGCGTGATCATGCGGCCGAGCGATGGCACCTCCTCCGAAGTCAGCCATGCCCATGCCCGTTTGCCAACCACCGGTTCGTAGAGCGCCCGCGTGATTGCGCGACGGAAGTACGCGTAGAGCAGCGCCTGTGCGCTATCGGGCAGCAGATTTCCGTTTGAGGCATGTGCAGAATGTCTCACAACATCGGCTTTGGTAGGGAACCGCACGGGTGCTGAAGCCGGCGTCGTCCCCTCGCTTCGCGCCGTCATTGCTATTCTGCGTACTGGACAGTGCCCGCATGTACAGCACCAACGGCCTGGGCCGATAGCGACCGACGACCGTGCTCTGGGTCGAACGCATAGGCGCGGGCAAGGTCATAGATTTCCGCCCGGTACGCGTCGAAGTACACCTCGCGTCCCCGCTCCTGTACGGCGCGGTGCTCTGGAAGCGCCGACCACGCCTGCAACCCTTCAGCGGACTCGAACCGTGCCATAACTAGAACTTCACCGTCGGCCGCCGTGTAAGACTTCACCGAGAGGAATCCGGGTATGGTTCGTACCAGCGCCGACATCCGGCGTCCGCATTCGGCGTATTCCTCGGCGGGGAGGTCGGCGCGGCGCTGCGGGAACCAACACGCGAGAATCACCGCTGTTCTCCTTTCGGGCCTGTCGCGACATCTTGCCGAGGATGACACTACTCGAACGTGCTGTCAAGCCACAGTACTTGGCGAGCAACGCCAATCGCGTCGCGCCGGATTGACGGCGCTCTTAGTCCATCTGCGGTCAGCGTCCCATCCAGCAAGGACACACCGCCCGCGAAGTCGATGCGCAATTATGAGGTCAAAGATGCTGAAAGTAAGGGGCTCGGCTACGGCTCGATGCGGGTAATGGTGCTAACGCGGTCAAAGCCTTGGTCAAAAGTCATAACCACACCGTCTTCTCGTTCGGCGACGGCGGCAAGAAGGGAATCGATCGACGAATGAAAGGATGGGGTGAACGCCGTAGAGCTCGAGTGCCCGAAGGTACAGGGACTTGGTACGCAGCTTGACCCCTGGCATTCGAATGAGCTCGGCCAGGTCATCGCAGATTTTCTGTCGGGGAAGGTTGTAGAGGGTCTTGGAGGAGAGAACCTGGACGGTCTCTACGAGGACGGCTTCGCGCAGTGTTGCCGCGTTACTTCCTGCAGCAAGCTCTTGGAAGTATCGGCGGGCTCGCGGGGAGTGGTCGGGATGGTCAGCGGTCAGGTGGCGAACGATGATGTTGGTGTCAAGCGCCGGCATGGGGTGGTTGGCCGCCGCGAGCTGCTTTCTGCGCAGCTTCTTCAGCGGCAATCTCAGTCATCTCGGTATCTGTACGCGGCGGGCTGAGCGGCGGGACAGAGCCATAGGCGGCAAGAAAGCCATTCTCGCGACGCGTTTTCTGGCGTGCCGTCGTTCGAGCACCTGCCGGTGACTTTTGAGGAATGATGGCAACCGTACTCCCATGAAGCTGCACAGTCTGGCGGCGTCCGCTTCGTACAGCGGACGCCGCTGCTTGAAACAGTTCTGCCGGAGATACGGTCGTGTGCTGGGTTTCGTGGGCCATAATTGTTTACCTTCTTAACTATTATATCACGACCGTGCAACGGCGGGATCAGGCTCGACGGCGCTCACATTGTCGAAACAGGCACCCACGACGAACTGATGACGCACGGGGGCACCTACGCCGAGCTATACCGGCCAGGCACAGGGCTACCGGTAGGCGCGGGCTATCAGGCCGAGGATGGTGAAGAGTTGAAATCCGCATCCCCGACAGCTCTTCGAATTCTGTGCAGGGGCGTATGAGGTCTCAGCCTGGAAGGCGGGGCCCCTTTATCCCCGGCTGGAGATGAGGGCTGCGCGATTGGTGCCCCGCTTACAAAAACTGCTGCACGGTCTCCAAGAAGCCGGTGGGGTTGTCGAGCGGCACG
>DAINCT010000673.1:0-2010 GCA_036732245.1 Chloroflexota bacterium
GTCCCGATACTGACGACAACAGCTCCTAGCGCGATGAGGATTAGTGAGAGCTGTTTGATCAGGTCGTAGAGCGGCCCGAGTGGACTGACGACTTCTATGGCCCCGACCGGTTTGCCATCCGGTGCGGCCAGGGGCACCAGCCCCGAAAGGCCCGTTACATTGCTGAACCAGCCGTTGCCTACCTGCCCGATCGTCGGCGTTCCGCTGTTGATTCTCGCCAGAACGGCATTCGGTTCGGCTGCCCCGGTATCTCCGAACCCGTAAACATCGGTCAAAGTGGTGCCGGTTTTCTGGCCACCGGCTATAAGGTTAATCTGCGTATTGAGCGCACTTCCGAGACGTGCCGCGTAAATGCTGTCGAGTTGGCGCCCCACGACGACGGCACCAATGACTCGAGTGCCGATCAGTAGCGGCACGGTTCCTCGCAGCGCATACCCCGCGGCGGGCTCCTCACGCGGGAGGTCCGACTCGAGCCCGAAGGCTTCGTCATTGGCGAGCGCTCTCGCCACGCTGTATCGAGTGCCGACGTAGTCACCGGTTCTGTCCTGATTCTCCATCCGAAGCAGCATTCTGCCACGCCGGTCGATTACGTCGATAGTGTCGAAATTGAGGGCCGCATAAAAGGGAATGAGGTGGACCAGGAGCGCCTGTCGGTCCCGCCTCCGCGCGTCGGTTGCGACTACTGGATCCGCAGCGATAAAGCGTGCTGCTCCCAGAATCTCTGACCGCTGGGTCGACATGTAGGCCGAAACCCCTGACAGCGTGTGGCGAAGGTCATCACGCTCGTGATCGGTGAGCGTCTGCCTCAAGAAGATGACGGCGCCCGCCACGCACGACGCTATGCACAGGAGGACGACGCCACTGATGGCAGTCGAAAGCTTCCATCGAAGCGAAGACAACAACCTGGGACGCGGCCTGGGAGTAGCCATTATTGCGTGCCGGATTGGGTGATCATCACGCGTGTCCAATCGGCTGCGAGGAGTTGCCCGCCGGCGAGCGATAGACCGTGTATATCCCTGCGAAGCATGATGCCGGCATTCTGATTCACCAGCGGAATGGTCGCGGCCTCTTGCATGGCGAGTCGTTCGGCCCTCTCGTACAGTTGGAAACGGCGAGGGTTCGCCGGGGACATGACATCCGCCTTCCCTGCCATGCGATCAAAGACAGCGTTGCTGTAGCCGCCGTTATTGTTCGGCGAACCGCTCGTTAGTTGCTGAGACACGAAATTCTGAGGGTCAGGATAGTCCGCAGTCCAATCGATGACCGCGATTTGGTACGCGCGACGGTCCAGCACGGAGAGGTACGGCTTGTGCGGATACGGAACGACGGAAACATTGACGCCCAGGTTCCGCTGCCACTGGCCGGCCAGTGCATTCGCCAGGGTCGCGTTTTGGGCAGATTCATCGAATGCGATCGTGATACGCGGCAAACCGCGGCCTGCCGGGTATCCTGCTTGCGCCAGGAGGTCTCGGGCATGTGCGGGACTGTAGCTCGAGGCCGTAAGTGTTCGGTAATGTCGAATTCCCGGCGGCACCATGCCGTCAGTCGGGGAGGCGAAATTATCGAACACGTCGCGCGCGATAGCGACCTTGTTCACCGCCTGCGCGAATGCTTGCCGCACTCGCAAGTCGTTGAACTGAGGCACCGTTTCATTGAGGGTGAGAAAGAGTGTTTCCAAACGTGGAACTGCGTGAAATTCTTTGTTGCCGCGCACGTCGGGCAGGACCTCGGTCGGAAAATGAATCGAGCCCATCGTATCAAGTCCGCCTGCGCGGTACTGTTTGTAGGCGGTCAACGGCTCGGGAATCAGGGGCATGTCGATGCCGGTAATCTGCAATCGCCCGCCCCAATAATGCGGATTGGGAGCGAGCAAGAGCGCGGTGTGACTGATCCAGCGACTGACCATGAACGGACCTGTACCGAATGCATTCCGGTACCAATTGCGGGGATTTCGGGCGATCGCGCGAGGCGACACGATGTAGCCCGCTGGGGTCGCGAGTTTCGCGAGAA
>DAINCT010000674.1:0-1999 GCA_036732245.1 Chloroflexota bacterium
ACGTATGACAGTCCAATTGCTCATCCGCGATGGCTCACCGGACTGGTGGGAAAGTCCGGACATCTGGGTGGTCCCAGGAACCGACCCTAGCGGGGTTGCAGGGACACCGGTGGTAGGCGGGCCGGCGTATCTGTGGGCCAGGGTTGCCAATCAGGGGGACCAGGACGTGTCGCAGGACAGGTCGACTTTTGGGTCGCCAACCCCAGCCTGCAAATCCGGAAGAGCACGGCAAATCACATCGGCATGGCGTACGCCGACATAGCGGCCGGTGTCTCGCAGGAGGTTCTCTGCCTCGTTCCCTGGAACGTGACGCTCGTGAACGAGGGCCATGAGTGTGTCGTGGTCGAAGCGAGCAGCCCGGCAGATCCACTGAGTCCCCAGCCCGCCGATCCCGATGTGCTCGATGCCCCCACCTACCGCCAGACTGCGCAGCGCAACCTTTCGGTTACCATCGCCATGGGCGGAATGCATTCCCAGGTCATCATACGCGTCAAGGCAGGACCGCGCTACGCCAAGACGGCTAAGGCGGAGGTCAGGGCCGGCGGCGAATTGTCGAAGGAGGGGCTCGAATCGTTGGGTCTCCGCGTCAGCCGCAGCATCGAGGCCAACCGGATCTCGGCGATCTTGTCCGATCACTCGCTCTCTGGATCTCCGAACCGCGAGCCGCGTGAATCGCTCCGCCTGCATGTACCTCGCGGTACGTCGGCCCCGGTATATCTGAACGTCGCCGCGCGCGAGAGTCTGGCACTAGAAGAGTATGGCCTGGTCCGGGTTGTTGAGCGCGATCACGCTAGGGCCATTGGAGGGCTGTCAATCGTTCTCGTCGCTGCGGAAGGCCAGAAGGGAGAGGCACCGTGACCGCTACACCGATGGCCGTCGAGACGAGATCTTTTGCCGTCGAGCCGGTGACCAACGTGATGCTGCCGGACGGCATATTCGACAACGCTTTGTACAACCTGCTGTTTTCCTGCCACTACACGAACACCAGCGGTGGAGACCTGAACAATGTCGCCCTGTATCTGGAGAGCATCGGGGATCCGGGCATCACCGTGACGCCACGCACGTACAGCTTCGCCACGATTCCGGCCGGGGCCTCGGTTCTCGTCCAGTGGCAGGGGAACTTCCAGCTTGCGTTCCCAGGGAAGCCGCTCGTCGCCTTCGTCGCCCAAGCGAATGGCTTCACGTCGGCGCGCTCGATCCAACAAATCTTCGTCACTTAGACTCGGTACGACGACGCGGCGGAGAAGTGGATCTGTACCATTCCCGAGGGCCGACTGGAAATAACCAACATCTACGCAATCAAGCCGGGAATCCAGTGGTGGCCAGAAGACGACAAGTGCTGTCCGCCCCGTCCGAGAAAGCCGCCCGGTTCCAGGTCCGAGTGTGCCCACCGGGATCAAGATGGCCTGGTACCCTAACCCGCCATTTGTCGGCCAGTTCGGTGACCTGCCATATAGCGATCCCTGGTGGAAGATCATCGCCATCATTGTCGCCGCTCTGGCCGCGCTTGTCGGCATCATTGCCGCAGCTGTGGGTGGCGGCACTTTCAATCCGGGCGTCAAAGGCAAGTTCAACGATGATCCTAATGCGCCGAGCGTGCAGTGCTGCCTCTTGTACCTGACGAAGGCCTCGTGCACACGCTCACCGTCGGCGTGGACGGGTGGGCGATGCAGGAGCCGCTGCGCACCGGGGGTCGTCGCAGCGCGGCGGTGCTCGACCGCGTGGTGGCCGTCGGCGCCGACGCCGACGCGGCATGGTTCCCGACCGACGGGCTCGTGCACCTGGACCTGCACACCGACAACATCCTCGCCGGCGACGACGGCACGCTCACCGGGATCATCGACTGGGAGGGCGCGTGCGCCGGCGATCCCCGCTTCGATCTCGTCAGGTTCGCGTACGACCTCGACGGGCACGATCAACCGGTCTGGGACGTCGTCGAGGCCACCGGCATCGAGCCGCGCGTGCTTCGGGCGTACGTCGCCCACCACGCGCTGCGGTG
>DAINCT010000675.1:0-1999 GCA_036732245.1 Chloroflexota bacterium
CTGTCTGGACCTCATATTTCCTCCGCTGTGCGTGGAATGCCGGCGTGTCGGTCGATGGATCTGCACACGGTGTTGGACGACGATCTCGTGGTTGAGCGATGCACGGTGTGGCGTATGCGGGTCACCCTCCGGTTGCACGCCATGCCCGCGGTGCGCGGATCGTTCCTCGTCAATCACGTCCGTCCTCGCAGTTGCAGCATTCGAGGGGGTTGCACGTGAGGCAGTACACGCTCTCAAATACGAGGGCAAGCACGCCGTTGCGCCCATGATGGGACGGCTCATGGCGCGAGCCGCGTACGAGCTGGGAGCAAACCTGGTAGTGGCCACGCCCTTGCACGCGGCCCGCCGCCGAGAACGCGGATACGACCAGGCGGCGTTGCTGGCCCGCGCGATCGCTCGCGAATTGCAACTTAGCTCGGATGTCACCAGGTTGAAGCGAGTGAGGCGCACGAAACAACAGGTGAGGTTAGTCCCGGAGGAACGCCGTCGGAACGTCTCAGGCGCGTTCCAAGCGACACGTCCGCTGCACGGCGAAACAGTACTACTGGTCGACGACGTGTATACGACGGGAGCGACTATAGACGCGGCCGCCGCTGCACTGTTGGAGGGAGGGGCCGGGTCCGTGCTCGGCGTGGTCTTCGGTTATGCGGAGTTTGGTCAAGATGCGGGTGGGCCAAAGTCCAACCGGGGCAACTTTACGGCGTCGCGGCCAAATCGGTCCACTCGCTGAGCAACTCTTCCAACCGGAGTCGGGCGTCCTCGTAAGCGCGACTCAGCCCCGGCAGGGTCGAGAGGTCGCCTTCTTCCGCCTTCCGATGCAGGCGGCTACTGCACTCCTCCATGGTCGTCTCAGCCTCAGCGATCTGGTCTTCGAGCAGAGCCTGGCGACGCTCCTGCTTCCGAGCTCGCTTGTCGGCGGAAACTCGACCGTTCGTAACGGGAGCTGACTTGATAGACGGCTTAACGGGCACTGGAGTAGGGGTTTCGTGCGCTGACACCAGCTCGGAGTACGTCCCTTTGAAGAGATGGAGTCGATCATCGCGGATCTCCCAAATTTGCGTGGCAAGCCGATCGACCAAATACCGGTCGTGGGATACCAGGACGATCGTGCCATCGAACTTTTCCAGCGCTTCCTGCAGAACTTCCTGGGCCGGAATGTCAAGGTGATTCGTCGGCTCGTCGAGCAGCAGGAGGTTCACGCCCTCCAGCGCCAAAATTGCCAGCGCCAGCCGTCCTCGTTCACCACCGCTCAGGGCGCTGACCGGCTTCCAGACGTCGTCGCCGCGGAAGAGGTACGGAGCCAGGTGGGCTCGCGCCTCGGACTCCAGCATCACCCGGTGCGCACGCAGCTCCTCGACGACGGTGTGGTCAGGATTCAGCCCGTCGTGGGCCTGCGCGAAGTAGCCGGGCTTCAATCCGACACCGGACTCCACGGTGCCGGATACCGGGGGTAGTTGGCCCAGAATGGTACGTAGAAACGTCGTCTTGCCCGCCCCATTCGGACCGATCAGAGCCGCTCGCTCCTGTCGCTCCAATACGAGGTCGTCGGCCGAAAACAGGACGGTTCCGTCGTACCCAACTCCGAGATCCTTCGTGGTGAGCACCATGTGACCGCTGCGCCCACTATGTTCGAGCGCGAGGTGGACCCGGGGTGGACGCGTGGATATAGGCCGAATCGCTTTGATCCGAGCGTGAGCCTCCTCCCGGGTCATCATGGCGTGAGAGCTGCGGATGCCGACCTCACTCCAGTCCATGCTCTCCGCCGCAGTGATGCCGAACTGCTCGATAGCGAGCAGTTCACGTCCGAGGCGCTTCAGGCGACCGTTCGCCTCGTCGAATTTTCGCCAGGCATGGTAGCGGCGAATGACTTCCATTTCCTTGTTGAAGCGCTCGATGGTGCGTTCGTAAACGACGGCGTTACGTTGCCACCGCTCCTCTCGCTGCTGCGCATAGGCCGTGTAGTTGCCGCGGTAACTGTCGATATTCGTCGGCGACATTT
>DAINCT010000676.1:0-1985 GCA_036732245.1 Chloroflexota bacterium
CAACGAACGGGTCGCTGTATTTCGCCAGAGCGGCTCGCGCTGCCTGAAGCTCGGGGGACATCGGAGCTGGCGAGGCGGCTGGGTTGGCCTGGCCTTGTGATGCTCTGGGCGAGACGACGAGCGAAATTGCGAGAGCGAGTAGCAGACAGGGCAGGTACCACCTGTTCGGCGAGCGAAGGCGCACTTTGTCTCCGGAGGGTTGAGAGAACACTAGGATGCTGCCGCCTCGAGCACCCGTCAATGCCTTCAGGCTACCCGGCACTGAATCCACGAAAGGAGTGTGCAATGACCAACAAGGAGCGTTACCGTCACGAGCTGTTCCGGCCCGAGCCGGGGACGAACCCCGATCAAGTGAAGCTGATGTACGAGGAATCCGGCGCGTTCATCTTCGGGCGGCGAACCTAAGGCCACGGAATAGGAGCAATCTCCGGATTGCTTGTTGCCGCAAAGTACTTTATCATGGAGGGTATCCTTACAGCCAAGCAAAGAGGATCGCGAAATGAATCAATTAAGCATGCTTAAGCACCCGAGTGCGTTTCTTCCCGTGGCCATGTCGCTCGGTGCCCTCGCCGTCGTGATGGTTTTCCTCGCCTTGCACGGCACTGCTCCTCAGGCAGATGAGGGCGCAGCTGCACACATCTGGCAGCTCCTCATGGGAGCCCAGGCACCTATCGTGTTGTTCTTCGCGATCAAATGGGTGCCGCAGTCGCCAAGACAGGCTGTGTCTGTCCTGGCCCTGCAAGTCGTCGCCGCACTTGCGGCGATGACGCCCGTTTTCTTGCTCCACTGGTAGCGAATCGTCGCGCCAGAAGGTACTGCTGATCCTCGCGGGCACTACAACAGACACCATCGCAGGTCTCGGGTCGCACGTTGTGAACCGCCATTAAGAAACCGTCTTAACAGTTTCTTAACGTTTCCTCTCGCATTTCCGGCTCGTCCAGCACGCGTAGATCTTGATCGCCAACCTAGCTCACATGTCGTAAGACGCTGGAATGTGTGACCGACCGCCGTTCCGGGAGGTCTACCATTACAACAGTGGTAGCGGCGAGTTGCTCGTTGTAAGCCCACCGTCATCTTGAGCCTGCGTCATCCATCCGGAGCAAAAAAAATGCACTCTTACGTGAGAAGCTTCTCAACCCTCGTTATTGCCACTTCGCTCTTGGCCGGTTGTCACGGCAGCGATGGTCCGACGGGGCTGTCTGGCCCGCCAGTCGTTACGGCTGTCAACGGAGCCACACTTCCTGCGGCGCCGATCGGCAGTACAGTCATCATCGAAGGGTCGAACTTCGGCGCCACTCAGGGATCGGGCCAGGTGCTATTCTCGAGCGGTACCGGGACAATACCGGCCGTGATTGCGAGCGCCAGCAATTGGGCGGACGGCTTTATCGTAACATCCGTACCGGCGGGAACCGTTACCGGAAATGTGCTGGTACAGACGTCGGGAGGCACAAGCACACCAGTTGTCTTTACTGTCACGTCGAGCGCCGCATTCAGTCCGTCGACGGTTGCGTGGACCGGGACCAGTCAGCTACCGGTGGCGCTGAGCGGACATGCTGTCGCGTTCGCCGAGCTCCGCGGTACTTCCACGACGCGCGTCATCTATACGTTGGGCGGAGAGGACAA
This sequence comes from Chloroflexota bacterium, assembly GCA_036732245.1. Lineage (GTDB taxonomy): Bacteria > Chloroflexota > UBA5177 > UBA5177 > UBA5177 > JANWJD01. Next base: position 1,624 of record DAINCT010000676.1, read on the forward strand.
CAGCAACACGGTCCAGACCGCCGTCTATTATTCGATTGTTGGATCCACTGGAACGCTAGGCACGTGGACGGCGACGACTGCCCTGCCGACAGCTGTCGCGTTCCATCGGTCGGTTGTTGCGACACCTGCAAACTCCAAGGTCACGGCGCTCGGCTATGTGTACGCGCTGGGCGGCACGACTGACGCTGCCGGCACTCAGGTGGTGTCGACGGTTTATCGCGGGTCCATTGCGGCTGACGGAAGTATCAGCGGCTGGACACAAGCGGGTTCCCTTCCTGCTCCGCTGCACTCTTTCGGCGCCGCGATCTTCCTGGGGAACCTGTACATCTGGGGCGGAGCAACGACGAACAATGTCCCCGTAG
>DAINCT010000677.1:0-1977 GCA_036732245.1 Chloroflexota bacterium
TAGAAGTCGAGGTGCAGCAGCGGGCAGCATGGGACTACAAGAGCACACCCGAAACGTTCATCTGACTGGCTGTGTGCCCCTGAGCGATGCCGAGGCAGTCTTCCGTACGGTCAGCGGTATCCTGGGCGAGCGTCTGAAGCGCCTGCCCGATGGGGAAACCGGTGCTCGTTCGCACTGGATAGCGTGGCAGTACTCAGTCTTCGAGCGGAACCCAGCGTTCGTGCGAGCGCTGACCGACCCGAACGCGGAAGCACTGCTGCCTCGGGAGCTTCAGCATGGGCACTTTGCCCTTGCGTCGAGCAGCGTCGCGGAGACACCAACTTTCGATAATCTGGGATACGCTGACGCGGCACTCGCGTCTTATGCAACGTTTGCCCGACTGAAGGCCGAAGGCGTCATTCCCGCACACTACCGCTTCCAGGTCAGCCTGCCGACACCGATCGCACCCGTGGCAGCTTCCGTCGTACTCGACCACCAGGCGGCGGTTTTGCCTGCATACGCCGCGCGAATGCTGGCCGAAGTCGCCGCAATCTCGACCGCCGTCCCGCACGATCAACTCGCTTTCCAATGGGATGTGGCCGTGGAAGTTGGCGTGCTGGAGGGCGTCTTTCCCATCGGTTTCGACGACGCCGACGCGCTCATGTTCGGCTGGCTTACGACGCTAGGCAACGTCATTCCGCCGGACGTCGAGCTCGGCTATCACCTGTGTTACGGCATGGCTGCACGCAAGCACTTCAAAGAGCCAGAAGACACCTCCAGGCTGGTGGACCTGGCCAACCGCATCAGTTCGACCGTCCAGCGATCAATCCAGTGGGTGCACATGCCGGTGCCGCCCAACAGGAGCGACGCAGCTTACTTTGCGCCGCTGTCCCGCTTGAGACTGCATCCCGAAACGGAACTCTACCTTGGGCTCGTGCACCTGGTGGATGGAGTGGCCGGAACCAGGCAGCGGATGGCGGCCGCGGAGATGGTCGTGCCGCATTTCGGCGTGGCTAGTGAGTGCGGGTTGGGGTGGGAGCCGGCGGAGACGCTGGTCCCCCTGTTGCAGCTCTACGCCGCCGTATGCTGATCCTGTGGGCGCACTGTGCTACCAAATTGGGCAGGCGTGTCGGTACTTCAGTTAGTGCGCACGTCGGCTGGCACACGTACTTCGGGCTGGCCACACGTGTGGGTGACCTACGGCGGCAACATCCAGGAAGTGGCGCAACTGGCGCAGGAAGTGACGCATGGTTGATTTCACGGTGACTCCCGAGCGCGCGGCGCTCATCAATGTCGATATGCAGAACTTATTTGTCGAGGGCTATTGGCCGTCTGCTCCGGATGGGCTCGTGGTTCTGGACCGCATCAACCGTCTTGCCTCCGTATGCCGCCAGGCAGGCATTCTCGTTATCCACGCCAGTCATGTGCTGCGTCCGGACCTCTCGAACATAGGCGTACTCGGCGAGGTAGTACCGCAGGTGCGCGACGGCATCATCACGAAAGGGTCCGAGTCGGCGGCCCTACACAAGGGCTTGGTTATTGGGCCGGACGATGTCCTCCTCGAGAAGCCGCGCTTCGGTGCGTTTCATGGCACTGACCTGGAAATGATCCTCCGCACGCGCGGCATCGACACCGTCATCATTTCGGGAATCGCAACGAATGTCTGCTGTGAGACGACGGCGCGCGAGGCGATGGTTCGCGACTTTCGGGTCTTGTTCCTAAGCGACGGAACGGCGACGAGTGGGATGGGCAATGCCACGGCCGACGAGCTACAAAAGGCGACCCTGGCTACTCTGGGTGCTGTGTTTGCCCAGGTACTCACGGTCGACCAAGTGATCCAGAAGATCAGATCCGGCGTCCGCTGCTCAAGTCGCTCGAACAAGCCGCCCTCCCGCGGAGCGATATTTGGCTCGTCGAACCCGACGGCAACAATATCGTGGCAGCGGTCAACGATGCGCGAAACGCTATTGAGGCTGAGGCCTTCCCATGGTTCCAGAC
>DAINCT010000678.1:0-1975 GCA_036732245.1 Chloroflexota bacterium
ATGGCAGGATCCTCGAGCAGCGCGACGACGCCCGGGAGCATCTCCAGAACGCCAGCCTCACCACCAAGTGGGATCGGCTGAATCTCCTCTACTTCTTGGGCTATGCCTTCTGGGGCTACTACACGCTCCCCTACCAGCTGACGCGAACCGACATCGAGTGGACGGAGCTCCGTGACGGCGTGCTGCAAGCCGACTATGGAACCAACCTGCCCGTCCATAGCCGGATCCAGCGATTCTGGTTCGACACAGAGACTGGGCTCCTGAAGCGCAATGACTACACGCCTGTGGCCGCCGACCCCAATGCCAGAGTAGCCAACGTCGTCTTTGAACATGGCGTGTCGGACGGCATCCCGTATGCGTCAAAACGCCGCGTGAAGACGTCGCTTGAGCAGTACGGTTGGGTTCTCCCTTTTCCCGACTTCATCACGATCGATGTGGAGAGCTGGCGGTTGCGGTGATGGCCATTCGGGCTTAGATGGTCGCAGCTCCGACGATCTCATGGCGTCTCGCGCGTTATAGCCGAGCATAGAATCGGCGCGCCGTGCCGAGCCTTCAGTCCCGCCTCCTACCGCCGCTGCTACGCCTTCAGCGCGCGTACCAAGGCCGGCTTGCGAGCCGTCCTGTCGAGGACTTGGTCAGATTCCGTGAGCGATCCGACGCAATCACCTCCTGGATGATCCGAATGCCCAAGGGCGTGGCCGTCGAGCCGGGGACCGTGGCCGGGGTTCCTGGAATCTGGCTGTCGCCAGATGGCGCACCGAGCGATCCGCTGGTCCTGTTCATTCATGGCGGGGGGATCTTCTTCGGCCTGACGCCGGCCCACAGACAGGCGGTTGCTCTTATCGCGAAGTCGGCCGAGGTGCGGATCTTCGCCATCCAGTACCGCCTCAATCCAGGCAATCCCTATCCCAACGCACACGACGATTGCTTCGCCGTTTACACCGAGCTGGTGCATCGAGGCGCCGGCCTGGTGCTGATCGGTGAGTCATCCGGTGGCGTGCTTTCGCTGGCGACACTGCTTCGTGCCAAGGCGGCGGGACTGCCGCAGCCGAAGCTCTGCATCGAGATCTCACCCACAGTTGACTTCGGCTTCAAGGACGATCGCGTCTGGCAGATTCGTGACCCATTCGCACATCCCCGCTTTGCCATCGGACTCCACAAGTCGTACGTTGCCGGCAACGACACGTCAACAGCGGACCTGGGTCCTGTCTATCACGACTTATCCGGGCTCGCGCCACTCCAGATCGTGGGGGGAGAGAACGACATCCTCGCCGGAGAAGCAGCTCGTTTGCAGGAAGCAGCACGCCGGCACCGAGTGCCGGTAGAGACCCGGTACTGGCCCGGAATGTGGCACGCATGGCACCTGATGTCGGATCAGCTGCCCGAAGGCGGGGAGGCGCTGGCGGCAGTGGCTCGCGCCGTGCGAACGGCACTGACGGACGCTGGGTCTCGGTGACCAACTGGCGGTTTTCGCGCGGGAACACGTAACTCCTACCCTGTATTTGGAAGCGGTCCGTATGTCGAAATCTAACTGGACGTGCGCTCCTTCAACGCAGCCGCGGCGTTGACCAGTATCTGGTTCGACAGGTCTGCGGCGTCGACTGCGCGGGCCATGGAGACCGCGCCTAACTTTGTGTTCCGGTGTATCCGACAATGACGTCGTGTCGAAACCAGAGATTGACGACTACCTGGCGAAGGTCGGAGAGCCCAAGCGCGCGACGCTTCAGAAGCTGCGTCAGACCATCCGCGACATCCTCCCGGATGCCGAGGAGGTCATCTCGTACGGCATGCCGGCGTTCCGGCTGAAAGGCCAGGTGATCGCGGGATTCGCAGCCTTCAAGAACCACCTCGCCTACCTGCCTCACAGCGGTTCCGTGCTTGCCGAGCTGCGGGACGATCTCGCAGGCTACGCGAGCACAGAGGGTTCTCTGCATTTCCCGATTGACAAGCCCCTTCCGAAGGTGCTCGTGAAGAA
>DAINCT010000679.1:0-1960 GCA_036732245.1 Chloroflexota bacterium
TGATAAGGTATCGGGCGCTCGCACTGTCGCGGATCGGAGTGTCGGCACGCGACGAGGTGGGAAAACGAAGTCCTGCGACGAGTAGCACGATTGCGACAAGGACGAACAGCGCGGGTAACACGCGCCGCATGCGAGTGTAAATTTTTTCTCCCCCGATGAATCTGCGATGGAGTCAAGCATCCCGTTGCAGTCTTGAAAGAAATCGTGGGATGGCTCGTAACCGTCGGTTCGTCTCTCCATAGTGCCCGCTCACCCATACCGCGGTCTAATGGGACCACGGCGCCGCGCGCGGGTGCAAAGGCCGATTCTTGACTTGCTGCTGGAATCTTCATAGAGTGTGCTTAGCAATCAGAGACACGCGTCCGCCGTCTCTCGAGCGGTGTGAGATGCACTGGGGCGAATAGATGGCTGTGGACCAGTACAAGGCGTTTCGGTACCAGTTGACGCTGCGCGCGATTGGTGCCTGGTTGGACGATCTGAAGCCCGCGTACTTCACGATTTTCGAGACCCCCGACGGCTTCAGCGTCGTTGCTACCACGACGAGGATGCCGCCCTCGCCGGAAGAAGCTCATTTTCGCTTCGGGACTCTTGCTCAGCAGCACGATGAGCTGCGGAAATCGCGCGGCCGGATGCCCAATTTCGAAGGCGACCTGGTCGCCCCGTTGTTCGCCACCGGTCGCCAGGATTTTCTTCACGCTCTGGGCTTTGAGCTCGACGACGCCGGCGCCGAGGCGATCGTGGTCGATCAGCTTGACGATTCGGTCGTGCTCAGCTACGCCTATGTTGACCCGTCCGCTGATTTTTCCTGGCATAAACGCATGGCACTGATGCACGTGCCGGATATCGAGATGGTGACGCGAGTGGCTCGTGGACGACGGCGCCGACAGGATCAGCGGGCAGGATTGTTCGACGGGTTCCGAAAGGGGCTTCGCTCCGGCTCAAACCGCTGACCCGGGACCGTGGTCATACAGCACAACCCGACTCAACGGTCGTTCGAATCGATTGATGCGGCCAGCCCCTCGTTGATCCATTGCTGTTCTCTCAAACGGCGCGTGTGAATATCTGCTTCGACCATCGCCCGGTCACCCGAGTACACGGCGGCCAGGGCGGATCTAAGCTTCTCTGCCAGTGCCTCACGTGCTTGGATCTTCTCCGGTGACAGACGCCGGCGCGCACGCGGGACGTTAAGTGAAGCCAGCGTGCGACCGTAAAACGCCACCAGCGATCTGGGCGTGAAGGCTACGATCGATTCAGCCACTCCTTCAGACTCCATACGGTCCCGCTGTGCCTCGGCGAAGCGCCGCAGCCAGTACGCTTCCTCCTGGACGAAATTTGCCTTTGCGCGCATTTCGCCTCGGCTTCCTACCTGGATGGCTCGGCGCACGACTCCCAGCGTACGTCCGTAATAGCTCGACAGTCGTATCAGCGTCGATACCTCGTCAAGCAACAAATGCACCGGTATCGTCTCGTGAGGTTTCCGACCGTGGGCGGCACGCGGGGTCTTTGAACTGGTCATGGTGTGATCGGCTTCCTTCTTTAGCACCATCCTACCGTCCATGCCGTAATGTGATGGACGATGCTGGTGGCGGCGAGCGGGGCCCACGAAGATTCGGTCCCGCTATGCGACAAGGCGTGGACAACTTTGGGGAACAAGTTGTGGATTGTGCCGCAATTCGTGGGACATGTTCGTGATACGCGTGGCGACTCGAAGAGGACGAGGCAAAAGAACTCTGCTCGAACTGCGAATGACGGGGAAATGCGCCACTGGACATAACACATTCACCGTGGCTACATCGCTGCCGTGTCGGCTGGACAGCCTCAGGGGCATGAGGTACGTTATCGCCAGGTAATCTGCGGAGGTGGGGGATTACCGACGGGTGGCTAACGCCACCCGGGCAATTATCAATTTTTTTACTTCGCCTTCTCCTTTCCGTCCGCCGGTTGGTGGAGCGTTCTATCC
>DAINCT010000680.1:0-247 GCA_036732245.1 Chloroflexota bacterium
TGGCCAATGCGGACGCCCTTCTGGACGATGACGCGTGCGCCGAGCCAGACGCGGTCTTCCAACACGACAGGCTTTGAAGGCGGCAACCGGCGTTTGTCCTCGACGGAGTGGAAGTCATTGTCGTTGATGATCACGTACTGGCCGATCTGACACTCGCGGCCGATGGAAATCGACTCGTGCGCCGCGATGGAGACGCCGTAGTTGACGAATGTGCCTTCTCCGATCGCGATCCGTCCCTCATCGAACG
>DAINCT010000680.1:257-1948 GCA_036732245.1 Chloroflexota bacterium
TCTCCACCGGGACCGTCGTTCCCAAAATCAATACTCGCTCGCCCAGCGAGATGCGCCTGCCGCCGCAGATGCGGGCACGGCCGATGAGACGGACGGAAAGAGCAAGGCCGCCCACTCCCCGCAGGCGCCAGCGCGCGTTGAGCAGCGGCCAAACGTGCTCAGGGTGCTCGATAAGCCGGAGGATGCTGCCGCAGTGCGAACGTGCTGTTGCAAGAGAAGGGTTCGGAATCATCGGGCTACGCCTCCGGCCGAGTTGGCGGTCAGTAGCGCACTCTCCCGCGAGCCGACCGGCAGGTCCGTAACGCGTTCGCCGTTGATCCGGTCGAACAAGGCCAGCGCCTGCGCTACCACCTGGTCCATGTTGTAGTACTTGTAGGTAGCGAGCCGTCCGGCGAAGTGGACGCCCGGAGTCGCGTCGGCCAGAGACTTGTACCGCCGATAGAGCTCGCTGTTCTCGGCTCGCGGGACCGGGTAATATGGGTCACCTGTCGCCTGCGGATATTCGTAGACGATCGTGGTCTTGTCGTGCTTTTGGCCTGTTAGGTATTTGAATTCGGTCACGCGGGTGAAGTCGTGATCGTTGGGATAGTTGATAACCGGCACCGGCTGGTGAACAGGTGCGTCAACCGTCTCAAAACTAAACTGAAGAGATCGGTAGGGCAACCGCCCGTAACGAAAATCGAAGAATGCATCGATCGGTCCGGTGTAGACCATCTGCCTGTACGGGACGTACTGAGCGATCTCCCTGTAGTCGGTGTTAAGCAAGATCTTGATGTTTCGATGCGAAAGGAGGTTTTCGAATAACCTTGTATACCCGTGAGCCGGCATGACTTGGTACGTATCAGTGAAGTATCGATCATCTCGATTGGTGCGGGCCGGCACGCGAGCGGCAACCGACGCGTCGAGCTCGGAGGGGTCCAGTCCCCACTGCTTACGGGTGTACCCGCGAAAGAACTTTTCGTAGAGGTCACGGCCAACTTTGCTCACGACCACATCCTCGGAGGTGCGGCACTGCTGGGTCGGCTCCGCCATGGACTCAAAGAACCTCTCCAGCTCCAGAGAACTCAGGCTGAGACCGTACAACTGGTTGACCGTATCGAGGTTGATCGGCATGGGCACAAGCTGCCCGTCAACACTTGCGCGGACGCGGTGCTGATATTGGCGCCATTGGGTGAAGGACGAAAGATATTCGAACACGTGGCGCGAGTTGGTGTGAAAGATGTGCGGACCGTACCGGTGAATGAGGATACCTGCGTCATCGTAATGGTCGTATGCGTTGCCCCCGATGTGTGGCCGCACATCAACGATTAGAACCTTCTTGTCGCACTGGCTGGCCAGGCGTTCCGCGAGCACGCTGCCGGCGAATCCGGCCCCAACGACGAGAAAGTCAAACATGCCGACACCGTTGAGACATTCGCTCTATTGTCATGCAGTTGCCGGGCGTAGCTGGGCTGGGGGCACGACGTAGAGGCGGCGCTCATAATCGACGCTGAACCGGAAACTCTGTCGCAGGCCGCGGAGGATACCACCGAGGTACGCCCCGGTTGCCGGACGGCGCAAGAGGCGCTTGGCTAAGGTGACGGTAGTCTGGTGGATGATGGTGCGCGTCAGGAGCCAGGCGGCAAGGGGATCCCCGCAGCGGGCATGCTTCATATAGAAGCCACCGACTCCGACACCATATGCCGTTAGTG
>DAINCT010000681.1:0-1932 GCA_036732245.1 Chloroflexota bacterium
CCTCCAGCTCGGTCCGGATCGCCGCGCGCACCCTGCCCGAGTCGCGCGCGCGACGAGGCATCGATGTCTCGTCCTTCGGGTTCGGCGTTCTCCGGTCGGCCGGCTTGCGACGATCGTCTTCGTCGCTCATGGCTGGAACACTGCGAGAATGACCTGCGTGAGAAAGTAGTCGACGACGAGAATCAGGATGCTCGCGGCCACGACGGTCTTCGTCGTTGCCAGCCCTACTCCCTCGGTGCCGCCCGTTGTCTTCAGGCCGTGGTAACAGGCGATGATGGAGATGATTCCTCCGAAGACGAATGGCTTTATCAGCCCCTGAATGAAATCGTTCGGGATGTACCGCAGCGTGAAGCCGCCCGACAGGATCTGCTCGAACACCGTCCTCCAGTAGAACGACGTCGGCAAGCCAAGGTAAAATTTGGCGATGATGCTTCCGCCGAAGATTCCCACGAAATCGTTGATGACGGTCAACAACGGCAGCATGATCAGCGAAGCGAGAACTCTTGGTGTGACGAGCTTCTTGATCGGGTCCGTGCCGAGCGTGTTGAGCGCGTCGATCTGCTCCGTCACGCGCATCGAGCCAAGCTGGGCGGCGATGCCCGAACCGACTCTCCCCGCCACCATCAGGCCGGCCAGAACCGGACCCAGCTCGCGCACCATCGATCCAGCGATCAGTTTTCCGATGAGAGCCGTCTGTCCCAGGGCCGCAAGCTGCACGGAGCTCTGTAATGCGAGCACCATGCCCGTGAAAAACCCCGTGAGGAGCACGATCCCAAGAGATCCAACCCCGATGACATCCATCTGCTGAAACAGGTCAGCCGTGTAGAACGGCTTGACGAAGATGAAGCCAAGCGCCTTGCCGGCGAGGGCGAAGAACTCCTGCACCGACTGGACGCCACGCTTTGCCGCATCGTTGAAGGTTTCGAGGATCAAATGAAGGGCGTGATGAGGAATCGAGAGCGTACCGCCTCAACCCCGTAGAGGGCAAGGGGTGGGCCGGTTTGCTCATGGTTATTACGGGATTTAAGTTGTCAACTGCTCACTGGTTCCTGCAAACTGACAACGGCAACTGAACGGGTGCGAGTTGTGAGTAGCATAGCTGGTAGTTCCGAGTTCACTACGTCGGGACGCCATTGGCGCGATTCAGGGCACAGGCGAATACCTTTGCCCTTACCATAAGCCTGGGCAGACAAGTCGGCACCGCAGTGACTGGTATCTACAAGCCATGCTACTGAAAACTCGCACCCGTTCTGTTGCAGTTAAAACGCCTAACAGAAGCCTTTAGTGATCGAATCCATTTCCCGCGACCGACTAATCGAGCTGTTGTCCGATGGAGCCAGGCAGCGCGTAGCCATAATCGGCGACGCGATGCTCGACGTGTACATGCGCGGCGACGTCGACCGCATCTCCCCCGAAGCCCCGGTCCCCGTCGTGAGGATCCGCGACAAGGAGCTGGCCCTGGGCGGCGCGGCGAACGTCGCGCAGAACGTCGCGGCTATCGGTGCCGAGTGCGATCTCGTGTGCGCCGTGGGTGACGACGCCGAGGGGCAGGTGGTGAAGGAGATGCTGCGCGAGCTCGGCGCGAACCTGCGCTCCGTCGTGACCGTCAGGCGGCGAACCACCACCAAGACTCGCGTCATCGCCCGGTCCCAGCAGATCGTGCGCTTCGATGAAGAGGAAGACGCCGACATTCGGGGCGACGAAGTCGTCGCGCTCATCGATGCGGCGATTACGGCGATCGACAACGGGACCGCGGTGGTGTTCGAGGATTACAACAAGGGAGTGCTGACGCCCGAGCTCATCGACCTGTCCATGAAGCACGCCCATGCCCGAAGTATTCCCACCGTAGTAGATCCTAAATACAGAAATTTCTTCGCGTACAAGGGCGCGACGATCTTCAAGCCCAATCGGCGGGAGCTGGAGTCCGCGCTG
>DAINCT010000682.1:0-1928 GCA_036732245.1 Chloroflexota bacterium
GGGATATCGGTGCGCACCGTCGCCCGTTACAAGCCACCCACCCCGTACACGATCCCCTTCATAAACCGGAGATTCCAGCGCGAGTCGTTGTCCGGTTCGTGGACAACGAAGTATTTCGAGGAGGCTGCTATTCACTATGTCAGTGCTGGGGAAGAAGAAGACGGCGTTGGCCCGATAGTGGCGATGACGACTGGGCGGGCGAATACCGGGACGGGGACGGACAGGGTTCAATTACAGGTTGAGCCCCGTAATTTCACGTTGTGCAAGGATGGCTGCAACTGTGCGCTGGACATACCCAGGGCGCCCCACAATCTTTACGGGGCCAGAACGAACTTCCGCGCTGGTCTCCGCGCGCCCACCATTCGGGCGCAGATGCGGCTCGGAGCTGGAACTGTTCCCTCACCACGAGAAATTGGAATGCCCCGGGCACTAGTTACCGGAATTACCGGCCAGGATGGATCTTATCTGGCTGAATTGCTGCTGGAGAAAGGGTACGAGGTTCACGGCATCGTTCGCCGCGCATCCACCTTCAACACGGATCGGATCGACCATCTGTACGCCGATCCGCACGAGTCCGGCACGCGGCTCCGGCTTCATTTTGGCGACCTCACTGACGGAGCGTCCCTCCGGCGGATCATTCGCGAGGTCCAGCCCGACGAGATTTACAACCTCGGCGCCCAGTCGCACGTGAGGGTGTCATTTGACCAGCCGGAATATACGACCGACTCCATTGCGATGGGCACGCTTCGACTGCTCGAGGCCGTGCGCGACGAAGTGCTCGCGGAAGACAAAAAGATTCGTCTCTACCAGGCCGGGTCGTCGGAAATGTTCGGCGCCACATCGCCACCGCAGAGCGAGGCGACTCCGTTTTATCCGCGGAGTCCTTATGCCGTGAGCAAACTCGCCGCGCACTGGTTCGTCGTGAATTTCCGCGAAGCGTACGATCTGTTCCTTTGCAACGGGATCCTCTTCAATCACGAGTCGCCGCGACGCGGGGAGACGTTCGTCACGCGGAAGATCACTCGCGCCGTCGGTCGGATCAAAGCGGGGCTTCAGGATAAGCTCTATCTGGGCAATCTCGACTCCAAGCGAGACTGGGGGTTTGCCGGTGACTATGTTGACGCGATGTGGCGGATGTTACAGCACGATCGCCCGGATGACTTTGTAGTTGCAACTGGCGAAGCCCACACAGTTCGTGAATTCGTCGAAGAGGCCTTTGGGTGCGTCGATCTCGATTGGCAAAAACATGTCGCCTTCGATCCACGCTACTTGCGACCGACCGAAGTGGATTATCTCCTTGGGGACCCGACGAAGGCCCGCGAGGTCCTCCGCTGGACTCCGACGGTGAAGTTCAAAGCGCTCGTCCGAATGATGGTCGACGCCGATGTCAAGTTGGCGGAGGGTGAGCGCTCACTGGTATCGGGTGGTTATCGCAGCGGACAGCATCGCCTGGTGAATCAGTGACTCCAGTCGCCTCAGGAAAGACCTACATCGCCGGCCACCGCGGGCTCGTTGGGTCCGCGATTGTACGGGCACTCCATCAGAAGGGCCGCTCGAACATCGTCGTTCGGACCCGCGCGGAGCTCGACCTCGAGGACGGTGCGGCGGTCACACGATTCTTTGAGAACGAGCGTCCTGAGATAGTCTATCTTGCGGCCGCGAAGGTCGGCGGAATCCTTGCGAACAGCACAATGCCCGCCGATTTCATTCGCTCGAACCTCGCCATCGAGCTGAATGTTGTGCAAGCGGCGTACGCATCAGGCGTGCGCAAGCTCATGATGCTCGGCAGCTCCTGCATATACCCGAAGATGGCGACCCAACCGATCAAGGAATCGGAGCTTCTCACGGGTCCGCTCGAACCGACGAACGAGCCATATGCGATCGCCAAGATTGCCGGCATCAAGTTGTGTCAGGCGTACAACGCTCAG
>DAINCT010000683.1:0-1925 GCA_036732245.1 Chloroflexota bacterium
GCCGCAAGCGCAGTGTGGTGGAAGGAATACGATGCAGACCTACGGTTATGTCGATAACAAGGAATCGCTCCGGAAGCGGGTGGCCCGTCTCGAGGGGCAGGTGCGCGGCGTCGGGCGAATGATCGAAGAGGATCGCTACTGCATCGATATCGTGAACCAGATCAGCGCCATCCAGGCGGCGGCACGAGAAATCTCGTTGCAACTGCTGGAAGGACATGTGCGCCACTGCGTGATGGACGCCGCACAGACGGATGATGCGGAGCCCAAGCTGAATGAGTTGATTCAGACGCTGGGCAAGGCTATGGGCCGCTAGGCCGCAGAAGGCACGAGAGCACCCATGAGTACCCTGGCCGAAAACAGACCGGACAGTTCTTCCGCCGCATCGACTGAATTGCGTGAACTGGACGTGCATGGCATGACCTGCGCCTCCTGTGTCGCACGCGTCGAGCGGAAACTGAAGAAGGTACCGGGCGTCGTGGAGGCTCAGGTGAATCTGGCGACCGAACGCGCGACGGTGCGATTCGATCCGGCGGCCTCCGGCGTGGATGCCCTGATCGACGCGGTAACCAACGCCGGGTATACCGCCCAGCTCAGGTCGGATGTGTCCACCGCACCACGCCAGGCAATTGTGTCGGAAATCGGCGACGCAATCACCCTGCTGGACGATACCCCGACAGCTCGTGAGCTGGAACACCAGCGCGAAATCGACGGCTTGCGGCGCAGGGCTCTGATAGGTCTGGTGGCCGGCCTCGCGATGCTGGCCATCATGGTGCTTCCGCTGCATCTCGACATGATGCAGGTGGATCCGCTTCTGCTGGTCGTGGCCACCGTGGTGCAGTTCTGGGCCGGCGGCACGGTGTACCGGGCGGCATGGAACGCGGCCCGACACGGCAGTACGACGATGGATACGCTGGTCGCCGTGGGCACGGGTGCGGCGTATGGCTACAGCGCCTTCGTCACACTCTGGCCGAAGCTGGCCGCGGATTGGGGCTTTCCGCAGGACACGTATTTTGAATCAGGGGTGCTCATCATCGCACTGGTATTGCTGGGGCGATGGTTGGAAGCGCTCGCCAGGGGACGAACCAGTGCCGCTATTCGGCTCTTAATCGGTCTGCAGGCTCGTACCGCGCGGGTAATTCGCGACGGGGTCGAGCGAGATATCCCGATCGAATCGGTGCAGGTCGATGATCTGATTCGCGTCCGCCCCGGCGAGAAGGTGCCGGTGGACGGCGAGGTAGTCGAGGGTAGTTCGATGCTGGACGAAAGCATGTTGACGGGCGAAAGCATGCCGGTACAGAAAAGCGTGGGCGATCCGGTGTTGGGCGCGACGCTCAACACGCAGGGCTCGTTCGTGTTTCGTGCCCTCAAGGTCGGCAAAGATACGACTCTGGCGCAAATCGTCCGTCTGGTGGAGGAAGCTCAGGGCTCCAAAGCACCCATGCAACGCCTGGTCGACACAATCTCCGGCGTCTTCGTGCCGATCATTCTGGTACTGTCGGCACTCACCTTCGTGGCCTGGCTGGTGCTCGGTCAGGGAGTGACGCCGGCTTTGACGGCTGCTATCGCGGTCCTGATCATCGCCTGTCCCTGCGCACTTGGGCTCGCTACCCCGACGGCCATCATGGTGGGGACCGGTAAAGCCGCTGAGTACGGCATCCTGATTCGTGGTGGCGAGGCGCTGGAAAGCGCACGACGGGTGACGGCCGTGGTGCTGGACAAGACCGGTACGCTCACTCAAGGTACGCCACGGGTGACGGCCATCATTCTCGCCGAAGGGTATTCGGAAAGCGAGATCGTGTCATTGGCAGCAGCGGTCGAGCGAGGATCCGAACATCCGTTGGGCGCCGCAATCGTGGAGCGAGCGCTGGCGGACGGGCTTCATACACCGCAGGCCGATCGGTTTGAGTCCATCACGGGACAGGGTG
>DAINCT010000684.1:0-1907 GCA_036732245.1 Chloroflexota bacterium
CAGCGTGGTGCGTTGATGCAAACAGGTCCGCCCTCTCATCGACAAATACGAGGACGAAGGCGAGCCGTGCGGCTCGCCTTCGCTGCCACATTCTATTGGCCGGTTGAAGAGCCGGTCAAACCATGCGGCCATACGTTTGGAGCAACAGTCCGGCGTCTCTGCGAGCGTGGGCCGCCAACGGCGGCCATCAGACGACCGGTCAATTCTCGACGACGGTGCTCTTGATGATTTTATAACCGCTATTCAGGCAATCGCGCTCCGAGCGCAGGGTATTCGCCGCATAGCTCCTGGGCACGACTACGTAATTGAACTGCCAGAGCGGGCTATATTTCTCCATACCGGGAACCGAGTCATAGATGTTCAGTTGCCCCGCCGGCCGCTCAGGCTCGCGAACCAATTTGCCGCCTTCATCCAGCGCTAATTCAAAGACGAGCTGATATTCCTGCGCTACTTTCACCTTGGTGACGTCGATGTCGACCTCGCCAAGCTCGATGGCGAAGACGATCTTGCCATCGAACCAGACGCGCTCCATCTCCTGCACGTACGGGTTGTTATAGGAAAGGCGTTCGACACCGCTAGCGGTGTAGCCGGAGACCGACGCACCGGTGCTGACTTCGCCGTCGTCGAACCGCCAGTTTGGTCCTTCCTGCATGGACATCGGAACCGCATTTGCCCCAGGAATCAGGCTCCCCACGGTGAAGGACCCGCGATCCGGGGCACCAGATGCCGATTGGCTCGAATCGCTCATGACCGGTCTCCTGTGAGTAATGGATTGGTCGGGTCGCGGGCAGCTCGCCGGGCCGAGCCGATCGTAGCTGCTGAAGCGCCGCTCCTTATACTCCCATTGGCGTTTCCACAGCCACGCGAGTCGTTTCTGACCCCGCGGCGTCCTTTATTAGTCGCCGGCAGTGGCCTACGATGAGTTGGAACGCCGCCGAGACTTGAAGGAGTGATTCGAAAAGCGTGGACTTCCTCATGCGCAGCCAGGGGCCCCTGCGGCCCCAGCAATGGCGGGCCCTAGACGACACCGTAATCCGAATCGCGCGGGAGTCGCTGACCGGCCGGCGGTTCATCTCCATTTTTGGTCCGCTCGGACCCGGTGTTCAGGCGGTTCCGGATGATCGTTTCCGCGTCAGCGAGGACGGTGACGTAGACCTGCTTGGTGAGAGCGACGCTGCCAGCATCCAACTCTCCGTCCGCCGCTACCTGCCGATCCCCTTGATCTACAAGGACTTCGTCTTACCCTGGCGGGATCTCGAGACGAGCTCGCAGTTCGGCAGCCCGCTCGACACCAGCGGTGCGGCCGCGGCCGCGGCCGCGTGCGCCCATACCGAAGACGACCTCATCTTTAATGGCAACCTGGCCCTCGATCTGCCCGGTCTGCTCACCGTGGAGGGATCGCAGCGCCTCGCACTCGGCGATTGGAACGTCGCCGGCGAGGCGTTCGGTGCCATTGTCCAAGCCACGGAGGCGCTTGTTGGCGGGCATTTCTTCGGGCCGTTTACGGTCATCACCAGCCCCGTGTTGTTTGCGCAGTTGAATCGAATGTTCGAGAACAGCGGCACACTGACCCTGGAACAGATCCAGAAACTCGTCCGTGGTGGCGTATATCAAACGTCGGCGCTGCCCGAAGGCACTGCGGTCGTTATCGCCGCCGCGGACGAAAACTTGGATCTGGCGCTCGCCCTGGACATGACGGTTGCTTATGAGGCCGCCGAAAACATGAACCACCGCTTCCGCGTTGTGGAAGCGGTGGTCTTGCGCATCAAACGCCCGCAATCGATCGTGATTCTTCAGAATCAGATATCGGCGCCGCGGCGGCGCTCCTAACCCGTGCCCTCGCGGCTTGAACGGGTTACTTTGCTGCTAGTACTCGTGAGTGCGGGCTTCGTGCGGAGTGCGGGCGC
>DAINCT010000685.1:0-863 GCA_036732245.1 Chloroflexota bacterium
GTTCTGATCCTGCTGGGAATTGCCGGCATCATCGTGGCCGCGATCGGGAAGCGATAGCGCGACGTTCCATGGCAGGTTATCTGTCAGCCCAGGCGTCGTCCCCTACGCAAGAACACCGACGCCCTCTCTGCCGCAGTCGGTGCTTTCTCGGTCGTCATTGCGACACCACGGGCGCATAGTGGTGATCAGTTCCCAATCTCCACATCACCCGGGCAGGAAAGGAAGCACTCATGAATCGTCGTATCTTGGTCGTTGCTCTAGTGGGACTCGCGCTCCTGCTGCCCCGCGCTGTCGGCGGGCCGCATCCGGTTCAGGCCGCACGTCCCTCCACATCTCCACACACCTTTCTTCGCGGCCTCATTTGGCCGCTGGCTCATCGCCGGGCAGGGAGTGCTCGACTGAAGCCGCTGTCACTCTCACACCAATCGGCCTCGGGCACGGTGTCCACCAGCGAGCAGCTCCGATTGCCGGCGTCGGCCTTCCCTGGCGACTTCTCTGATGAAGATGACCACAGCGAGACCGCGTCGAGCGCTGACAACTCGCTGTTCTCCGGTCTTCATATGTCCACATACACCGCCCTGGGCATGGAAGGTGGCTGGTTGCAGTATTACGCGAAGCTGCTGTTGGACGGCACTTTCGACGATTCGTATCTCGGTACTTACTACTCGACGCCAGAGCAGGCGCGCACTGCCTTTCAGGATGTGCAGCGCAACCCAAGTTTCCGCAATGGGATCGCCTGCGCGGCCGGCGAGCAGTGTTACCAGGTCAACATCGGGATCGAATTTAGTGACGGCATCTACCACGGAACGGTCCGTATCGTGCAGCAAACCAATGCGCTCGCCGAGATCATAACCGTGGTGCCG
>DAINCT010000685.1:873-1907 GCA_036732245.1 Chloroflexota bacterium
CTCATCGCAGATAACGTCGAACCTAAATCAGGCAACAAACGCGTTCCTGACGGCGACTCAGCCCCAGGCTCCAACGGCCACCGCCACGGCCACTGCCATGGCTACGCGGGTGCCGGCGACATCCACGCCATCGACGGTCCCGACCTCCGCGCCGACCAGCACGCCCTTACCAACCCTGGTGCCGACGACGATCCCGGTGGATTTCGACATCATATCCGCTCGGACTGAGAAGGCTGGATCATCGCCGGACAACACGCTCCAGCGCCCGGCAGTGAAGCATGTCCGCGTTGGAACCAGCGTGTACCTGTCGGTCTACGTCGTGGTTCACTCCGCGCCGGCCGGTGCTGCTGCCTCTTACGATGTGCGGGTGAAGTCTCGTGGTCGCAGCGTCCTCCACAAGACCCTGCAGGAAACGCTCGGGTCTGCCGGCGGCACACCAAATCGCAAGTTTGTGAAATTCAAGCCGGGCACCCCCGGCACCTACAAAGTGACCTGGTCGGTCGACGTGAACGGGGTCACAAAGCAGGGTGGGAATTCATTGCTCGTACAAAAATAGGCTGTCGTCCCACTCGCTCAGAGCAGCTTCGCACTGCGCCCAAAACGTAGCTCCTGCTCCCGCTGTACCACCCGAGTAACACATACACAGGGGAGCGGGAGCCGGTGTTTACTCGCGCGGCGCTCAGAGCCGTTCGATTACCGGCACCCCCAGGACACTGCACGCATTGGCGAGGACGTCACGCACTGTCTGCACGAGCCGGAGCCGTGCGGCACGCAGCGGTGGGTCGGCGTCGAGCACCGTGCAGTCGCGATAGAACTGGCTGAAGATCGTCGCCAGATCGTAGGCAAACTCAGCAACCAGGTTGACCGCCAGCGTTCTGGAGGCGTCCGCGATGACGCCGGGATAGAGGCTCAGGTGGTAGACGAGCCGCCTCTCTTGCTCGTGACCGAGCGACGAGAGCTCCGCGGTCGCTATCTCCTCTTCCCCGATCCCCCGATCGTCCCGAGCGCGCCGTAGGATGGCGAACATGCGGACC
>DAINCT010000686.1:0-1905 GCA_036732245.1 Chloroflexota bacterium
GCGGAACGCTATTCACCCCGGTCAGCGTCGTGACCGCGTTGTGCGGTTGTGCATGCGGTTTGGCTCGGCTGTGGGCCACTCATCCCCGCTCTAAAGTGACGAGTCCTACGACACTGACTTTGAGAGGGATTCGCGACAAATGGGCCGAATCGGTCTAGACGGGCGATCCAGACCTCGGCAGGGCCATGCCCACTGAGACTTCAGGTCTGGCATCACGCCATGGAGTACTCCTTCATCGAGCACGTCCTCAAAGCTGACGCTCTCCACGCCAGAGTCCTTTTTGTAGATGCGCACCAGGATGCCGGGCGACCGGCTCCGTGAGATGGGCCGCGCCTATATCCAGTTGATCTCCCACCGTGAGCTGCTGCTCTTCCAAATGCAGGCCTAGCCGCCTGCGCCGACGATGCCATCCGGGAGCCGGTCCAGGCTCGCTGGCTCGGGCTGCGCGATCTGGTTGACGAGTTGAGCGGTGCGCCACAGCACGCAACGGGCGATTTCATCGCGCGCGGCATGCTGTTGAACGTGGCGGCCTGCGTGGGGACGATTCCGGCGCGGACCTCGGAGAAATGGGCGCACGACACGTTGGGATTCGGCTAGCCAAATTTTGTTACCTCGTGTAGTGATTGAGTAATCAGTATCTTAGGAGGGACGTTCCGATGATGACCGCGACTCGCAACCCATGGCCATCGCGAAGCATCTCCCGGTAGACGGCGCGCACGGTGCCGCGATCTGGATATGCCTGCTCAATGAAGAACTCCTGCAGCTGGCGATCCTGAGCGTTGTACAACAGGATGCACTCTGATTTCTGGCCGTCGCGGCCGGCGCGACCCGCCTGCTGCTAGTACTCCTCGAGGCTTCCCGGGAAATCAAAATGGATTACCTGGCGGATGTCGGGAAAGTCGACACCCATGCCGAACGCCGACGTGGCAACGATCACTTTGAGGCGGCCCGCGGCGAACTTCTCGTAGACGTCCTGCCTCTCATCGCCATCCAGGGCGCCGTGGTACGAGGCCGTCGCGATGCCCGCGTTGGAGAGCATGGTCGACACTTCCATCGCGGTCTTCCGGGCACCGCAGTAAACGAGCGACCGCCCTTCACCCGGGCGGATGCGCGCAAGCAGACTGTCCCGCTAATCCGCCTTGCCCCGGCAGCGGACCACCGACATCGAGAGGTTCTGGCGAACGAAGCCGGTGACCTTCCCAACCGGCTCGCGCAGGCCCAGGCTGGCGATGATGTCAAGCCGCACCCGCAGCGTCGCGGTTGCCGTGAACGCACCGACCGACGGCCTGCCGCATGCGCCGATGGCGTCGC
The DNA here is from genome assembly GCA_036732245.1 of Chloroflexota bacterium. GTDB lineage: Bacteria > Chloroflexota > UBA5177 > UBA5177 > UBA5177 > JANWJD01. The sequence continues at coordinate 1,312 of DAINCT010000686.1, forward strand.
CCAGACGGCGGTAGTCGGGGCGAAAGTCATGTCCCCAGCTCGAGACGCATTGCGCCTCGTCAATCACAAAGCGTGACACCTTCAACCGCCGAAGAGCGTCGAGAAAGCCGCGCGTGCCGATCCGCTCCGGTGCTAGATAGAGGAAGCGCAGTTCACCGTCTGATGCTCGAGTCATCGAGTCCCGGCGTTCGTCGGCCGACATCTGACCGTGGACGCAGGCCGAGGGTATGCCGAGCACAGTCAGCCGTGCCACCTGGTCGACCATAAGGGCGATCAGTGGCGAAACGACGATCGTCAGACCGCCCTCGACGATGCCGGGCACCCAGCAGGCGATGCTCTTTCCCGATCCGGTCGGGGCGACGAAGAGCACGTCGGCACCGGACTCGGCCGCGGCAACGACCTCGGCCTGGCCGGGCCTGAAATCCGGCAGGCCGAAGACTTCCTGCAGGACAGTCCTTGCCGCAGCCGATGGCTCGCTGAGGTACCGGAGTCAAAGGCGCGGCCACCCTGTCGACGCTAGCAAAAGCCGACGTACCGGCAACTCATTGAAAAGGTGACGGACGGATAATGCGGGCATGGGCAACTGCTGTACAC
>DAINCT010000687.1:0-1890 GCA_036732245.1 Chloroflexota bacterium
ATCCTGATCATGGACGTGCACCCGTCCCTCGGGGTCAACCCACCGGGTCCAACGACGACGGATCCTTTCGCACCCGAGGCGATCTACGAGCTCAAGATCGACACGAACGGGGACGCCGTCGCCGATATCGCTTACCGAGTCCGATTCTCGCCGGTAGCGAACGGGGCGCAAACCGCGACGGTGCATCGTGTCGAGGGCGCGGCTGCCGCCGGGAAGGGAGAGGATGGGGAGGCCATCATCGAGAATGCGCCCGTGTCCACGGGTCGGGAAGCGCGAGTGACGGAAGCCGGGAACTACCGCTTCTTCGCGGGCTGGCGCAGCGATCCCTTCTTCTTCGATGTTGAGGGCGCGCTGAACGACTTTCAGTTCACGGGCGACGACTACTTCGCCGACAAAGATGTATGCAGCATCGCGTTCGAAGTGCCCAATTCCGCACTAGGCCCTAACGCCGGGGTCGGCCTCTGGCACCGCACCCTGGTCTCGGCCAACGGCGCAGCCGGCGGCTGGGTCCAGGCGGATAGGCAGGCTCGAGTCCAGCAGTCCAACTTCGTCTGCCCGAACGAGATGAAGACCGAGTACCTTGCCGGCGAGCCGGTTGACGACGCCCGGTTCCTGGATGCCTTCGCCCACTCCCTGGAGCATACCGGCGGGTACACACCAGACGAGGCGAAGAGAGTGGCGGCAACCATGCTGCCGGAAATCATGCCCTATGACTACACGCGGCCGGTCAAGTATCCGGTCAACGGCCGCTCACTGACCGATGACGGGCCTGACTTCTTCTTTGCCGTCATGACGAACGGGAAGATAACGGAGGACAAGACCGGCCCTCATACGGACCTGCTTTCGGAGTTTCCGTACGTTGGGCCGCCGCATCGAAGCAATCCAGGCTAGGAAGCTGCGGATTTGCTCTGAGCTACGCGAAGGGCGCAAGTTGTCGGTTACTTCGGCCCGGCAAGACGGATCAAGTGTCCCTCGGGGTCTGTGAACTGACCAACCACTAGGTCAGCCCCCGGATTCTTTTCTGGCCCCATCCGGCGCGTTCCACCGAGGCTCTCGGCCGTCTGGAGCGCAGCCTCCACGTCTGGAACTCCCACATAGAAGATCGCATAGCCTTCGTATTCCATTCCTCCGCCGACACCGCCGGGAATCCCCGTCCCGTCGCTGGTTGCATTGCGGTCCACGAAGCCGTAGTTCCCGGGCTCGGAAACCGCCCTCGCGACAGAAGCATTCGTGTTGAACTCCCAGTCGAAAAGGCCACCGTAAAAGCTCCGTAGCTTCTCCGGATCCTTCCCAGTGATCTCAAAATGTATAACCGGTTGCCCCATGTGTGTTCCTTTCGTAGAGAATCTGAATCTTTTGATGGCGCGGTCTGTCGGCATCGGCCAGGTCGATTGGCTCGCCGTGATGGCCCTTCAACGCATGACGATCGGCGCGCCCTCGTTGTACGATACCAGCGGAGAAGAAGCTGTGCCTCTCGACCTACCGCCTCTGGTCGATGACGTCGTTCGTGAGTTTCATACCTGCGAGTTCGCCACACTGGCCAAAGACGGAACGCCGATCGTCTGGCCGATGGCAGCGATGAGAAAGCCGGCGGTGCCGCAGGCGGGGTCGCAGATGACATCGGTGGGGACGGGGGCGGTCATCTCGACCATGAGCTGGATGATGTGGCGGGGGGTGCGGAACTGGCCGTTCTGGCCGGCGCTGGCGATCTTTCCCAGCATGTATTCGTAGAGATCGCCTTTGGTATCCCGGTCGTCCATGGGCACGTCGGCGATGAGATCGACGACCTTGGCGAGGAGCTGAGCGGTGGGGATGGTGAAGCGCGCGCCTTTCATGTGGTGGGCGTAGGTGGAGTCGTCGCCCCCGAGCGTGCGGAGGCAGGGGAAGACG
>DAINCT010000688.1:0-1863 GCA_036732245.1 Chloroflexota bacterium
GAAGTCCGGCAGGGTGTCGCTAACCTGCGACTCGCGGGCGTGCGCGGCTAGGGCGGCTGTGAGGTTTCCGGGGCCCGTCGTCGACTGAATCTCCGGGGCTGGCTCGTCCCCGAGCAGGATGTCGGTCGCGCGAACCAGCGCCCGCCGCAAGACAGGGTGACCGGCTGGGGCAGCGATCGGGTTGTTGTTGACGTAGAAAATGCGACCGTCGGTTGGCAAGTCGGTTCGCCGGAGTTCTGACGCCGGCACCATGCCGCCCACAGTCACGTCGTAGCACATCGGCTGGACCTTCAGCGTGCCGTCGCGGAAGACGTCTTGCCAGCCGCCGCCGAGCAGAACGTCGTCCGCGTCAACGTACAGGCCGCCCTCCGCGAGCACAAAGCACATGCGTAGGTAGTCGCTGCGCATTGCAGGATGCCTGCATCGGGAAAAAGCGGCGAGCTCCCGAGGACCATACCGCTCAGCGATGTAAGCAGCTGCCGAAGCGTCGCCGAACATCCGGAACGAGAATCCTTCGTTGAGCAGCGCATCCCAAGATTTCAGGCAATTGCGGACGTCCGGCGGAACACTCCACGGGTCGTCCCAAAAACGCACGAGGGTTCTAGGTATGAGCACTGCCTGATCTGTGCGCTTGCCCCCGGATGATGCCCGAACGCTTCCCAGTTGCCGCAGCGTTAGTTGTCGAATGAACTCGGACCGTAGGCGGTCGTCCTCCTCAAAGCCTGGCGGGGCCGCATCCGTGGCCGAGATCTCTTGCCGAGCCTCGCGTGTCACGGGAGCGACATCCGGTGCTGGCACGATCAGCGGTTCCTCCGGTTCCTGTTTCATCGGGGGATCCCCTCTCGAGCTCACTTACCACCGAGCCGATACGCTCTGTAGTGTTCAGAAGTTCGGAGGAGATACGCGCGCCCCTCAACCACGAAGCCGTCCAATTCGCGATCCACGGTGGAGGTGTCGAGGTCGGTCAGGCTGTTGATGCACCCCTTCCCGCTGAAGTTGAGAGAGGTGTTGCACAACACTCCGTATCCCGTGCGCGCCTTGAAGGCAATGAGCAGTTCGTAGAGGTGGGCATTCGTGTGTGGGCCTACTGTTTGAAGGCGGGCCGTGCGGTTCACGTGAGTCACCGCGGCTAGCGCGTCCGTGTTGGCCTGATATGTGAACAGCATGAACGGGCTCGAATGGTTGCAGCCAAACCAACGTGACGCATCCGCCTCAAGACAAACAGGCGCGACGGGTCGGAACTGCTCGCGCTGCTTGATCTCGTTCAGGCGCACCCTGGTGCTGTCATGGAAGGGCGCGGCGAGGATGGACCTATTTCCAAGAGCGCGAGGGCCGATCTCGTACCTGCCGCTGACCCATCCGAGGATCAGGCCCCGATTCAGCATGTCAGCCACCTCGTCGTAGCTCGCATCTCGAACGTCGTAACGGCCGGAAGCGACAGGTGCATCCATCCGGAACGGTAGTCCGGAATAGACGTCCCACTCGATCTTGGCATTGCCGGTGAAATGGAGTTGAGCGTCGATCGCCGTCCCGAGTGCCGAACCGGAATCGTTGGAGACCGGCGGCACAAAGACCGCAGAAAAGATGCCGGTCTCCCTCCATTTCGTATTCCAATCGCAGTTCAGGCCGCAACCTCCGGCAATGACAAGCGGCAGACCTTTGCGCAAGTTCATCTTCGCAAACTGGTGGAACGTCTCAAAAATTCTGTCGCTAAAGATGCCGGCAAAGTTTCGGAATTCGGTGTCATCCGTGCCGACGTTGTAGTACACGGACGACTCAAGTCGGTCGTAGAGATCAAGTCGAACGTGTTCAGTGGATAGAAGGAAAGCCATCAACTCCTCCTCCTCGGCAGTGGGCGTGTTC
>DAINCT010000689.1:0-1861 GCA_036732245.1 Chloroflexota bacterium
GTTCTATTTCTGGCTCTTCCCCAACATCATGTTCAACTTCTACCCGTGGGGGCTCTCGCTCAACGTCGTCACGCCCCTCGCGGCGGGTCGCACCAAGGTTTCGTTCCACTCCTACGTGTGGCACGCGTCGCTAAGAGAGAGCGGGGTTGGGGCAGGACTCCATCGCGTCGAGATGGAAGATGAAGAGGTTGTCGAATCAGTTCAGCGCGGTGTGAGGTCGCGTCTCTACGATCGTGGGCGCTACTCGGAACGTCGTGAGGTGGGGACTCACCATTTTCACGAGCTGCTCGCGGATTTCATGGAGCGGCCACCGGGTGACAACCGATCATCGCGTCTGAAACCGCGCGAGTGAGCGCACTCGAGGCGGCGCAAGAACCCAACGCAGTTGGAGCGGGTCGCCCGAGTCTTGGTTTGCTGGCGGTCCTCGGAGTCCTGTTTGGGCTCTCCGTAACAATCGGAAACACAATTGGGTCGGGGATTCTGCGCAATCCCGGCCTTGTCGCGCAGCTCCTTCCGACGCCCTGGCTCTTCATTGGTGTCTGGATCATCGGCGCGCTGTACGCCGCGCTCGGCGCGAACGCGCTCGCTGAGCTGGCGACGATGATGCCAGAGTCCGGTGGATACACAGTGTTCCTCCGCCGCTCGATGGGACCTTATGCCGGCTTCGTGATCGGATGGAGCGACTGGCTGTCGACGTGCAGCAGCGCCGCCCTCGCCGCGATCGTGATCGGCGAGTACGTCACGATTCTCTTTGCGATCTCAAAGGGGCTGACTTCCCTGATCGCGTCTGCGGTGATCGTCGTCTTTTCGCTCATACAGTGGCGTGGAGTGCGGACAGGGAGCCTTACCCAGAATCTTACGGCGATAGCCAAGACAATAGCGTTCGTGATCCTGGTTGGCGCGTGCTTCCTGCTTGGGCGTGGTTTCGGCGCGAACGGCGGATCGACGCATCCGCCCACGGGTTTCCCTTTTCTCATAGCGTTCGTTCTGGCAATGCAAGCTGTGATCTTCACCTACGACGGGTGGAACGGGATCGTCTACTTCTCTGGAGAGCTGCGAAATCCAGCCCGGGACATTCCGCGCTCGATTTTTGGCGGAGTGGTTTCGGTCGCCGTCATTTATCTCCTCGTGAACATCGGATTCCTTTATGTCCTGCCGATAGACAAAATGGCGGGCCAACCGCTCGTGGCGGCGACAGCGGCGAATGAGATCTTCGGGACGAAGGGTGACACGGTCATACGTGTTCTCACCATCGTCTCCCTCATGAGCGCTGTGAACGCGTACCAGCTGATGACCTCGAGAGTGCTCCATCGGTTGAGCGTGTTCGGCTTCGTGCCTGGTGCGAGCTATGTAAATCGCGGCGGCACTCCAGTGGTCGCCCTCTTTCTGAGTGCCGTGGTGGTGATCGCCCTGGTCACCACCGGCACTTTCGAGGTGGTGCTCGCCGTGACCGCATTCTTGTTCGTCGCGCAGTACGTTTTGATCTTCGCCAGCGTGTTCATTCTGAGGAAACGGGAGCCGAACGCGCCGAGGCCGTTCCGGGCCAGGGGACATCCATGGACGACGGGACTGGTGCTGGTGGTCTCGCTCGGATTCCTGGTTGGGGCGTTTCTGGCTGACACGCGGAATAGTGTCTATTCTCTGGTGCTGCTAGCGCTGAGCTGGCCTGTCTATCTATTGATGAGGCCGAAGCCAGAGAATTCGAACCCCGTCCCATTGACTTAGGTCAGTTCCGGAATAGCTTTACAAGGCTATGGCGGAACGCGGTTTACCGCGCCTGCCTGAACTAAAAAATTGATCGCCGGTCACGTGCCTTAGGGCAGAGCCGGTGCGCCTCGAGTCCCCACCTGTGAAAGAGTTG
>DAINCT010000690.1:0-1845 GCA_036732245.1 Chloroflexota bacterium
CTCTCGTGCTGCTCGGACTGGTGCTCTTCGCCTTTCTGGCGGCGCCGCTCATCCTGCTGGAGCAAAACCTCTCCGGTTCCGACCTCGCAACGACCCTCCGCGACCCTCAAACAAAGGCCGCGGTACTGACCTCTCTCGGCACCGCGAGTGTGACGACCATGATCATTGCCGGTTTGGGCGTGCCGCTCGCGTACCTGCTCGCGCGCTTCCGCTTCCCCGGTAGGACTCTCATTTCAATCTGTGTCTTCCTGCCACTCGTGCTGCCGCCGGTGAGTGCCGGCATCCTCCTGCTGGTCCTGTATGGACCATACGGCACGATCGGACAACTCCTGTCACCACATGGCCTTAGCCTGGTGGACTCGTCGTCCGGCATTGTGCTCGCCCAGGTCTTCGTCGCGGCTCCGTTTGGGATCGTCGCGGCCCGATCCTCGTTTGAGGGAATTGACCTTGAATACGAAGAGGCGGCGGCTACGATGGGAGCCTCGCTCTGGCAGAGTTTCTGGCATGTCGCGCTGCCCATGGCGCGGCGTGGAATCGTGGCAGGCCTGGTCTTGAGCTGGATGCGGGCGTTGGGCGAGTTCGGTGCCACCGTGATCCTGGCGTACCATCCGTACTCGTTGCCCGTGCTGAATTATGTCAATCTCAGCAGCACCGGTCTCGCGGAAGCACTTCCCCTGGCCTTGATTGCACTCGTGATCGCCGGCGTGGTCCTGGTAGCGCTTTTCTTACTCGAAAGGGTCGATTGGGGCGCACGTCTCACCCGACCCTGACCATCTGCAGAGATTGCTCCGGGTCACCACACAAACGGGATAAGGCGCTTATGGCTTCTCGCGTAGGATGTATACGCTTCGCCCAGAGTCGCCGAGAGTGCGGCCTCCTCCACGCGAATGCGATTCAGCAAGCCCACGAGAGGGACCAGAACCGCCGCGCCTAGACTGAGCCAGTTGGCGTACATCATACCGGCCCCAGCAAGTATTATCAGCAGGGCGGCGTAGCTCGGATGGCGCACGATGCGGTACGGGCCAACGGTGATGACGGGTTGATCGGTGCTGGTCATTACGTCGACGGTGAAATAGCGACCTAACGTCCGGAAGGACCACCAGCGCAGCCCAACTCCGACCCAGACGAGCGCCAGACCAATGCCGAAGGTAACGGCGTTGCTGGGAAAGTCGGCAGCCGTCACCCGGTCGCGTGCCAGGGCGGCCAACAAAAAGCCCCCGATAGCGCACAGAACGATGACAAATCGACTGCCGCGGTCTCTGGTTGTCGCTTCGGTCCGACGCTTGAGGGTCTGGCGAACCTCGGTAACCGCCCATGCTGCCAGCGTGCCGTCAAACAGCGCCGTCGCGATGGGATGACCTACAAAGAAGTACGACGTCATGGCACGGGTCGCCCTCGATGAATTCTGTTGAGTAACACTTGCGACCTGCGTAACGACCGGAACCTAAGCCATCTCCGCCATCTTGAGACCTTCGAAGGTGTGATGTGTGAAGTGCGGGGGAAGGTTCCGCTCCGTATCCGCAACCACTTCGTAGCTGAGATGCTGCACTACGTCCCCGGGCGGGTCGTCGATGTACTGCTGCGAGATCCGCAGACGTGGTACGTGGGGATCGTCTGGCATAGTTGATTCACCGCCCCCGGCAGTGGGATGTCGCTCCCCAGCTCGACCACCCGGTAGTCTTCCCCGAACAATTCGACGGCCAGTTCCACGATCGCAGGGTGGGTGATCAGATCCAGAAACCCTCGCACGCGCTCGGGATACGGCTCGAAGTAGAAGCGGTTCCAGCCACGCGGCGCGGTGCCCCCTTCATGCGACAACGCGGCCACGAACTCCTTCTTCAGATC
>DAINCT010000691.1:0-1811 GCA_036732245.1 Chloroflexota bacterium
TATGTCCCCTTTCGTATCCGCTCGGTTCGGAGATGACACCAAATCTTGGTAGCAACGTGAATGGAAAGTCAATACGGTCGGTGCGCCAGAACGGCGCTTCCTTATTATCGACGCATTAGATTATCGACGCATTAGAGGCCGGAAAGCTCGACGATGGCCGGTGCACGGCGCTCGTCGACATCGAGCGTCCTACAACCACCCTACGCTTCAGATCAAGCACGAGCCCCGGCAAGCGAAACGGGACGACTCTACCCGGGTTTGTGGCGCGATCAGTCAGCGCACGTCAGGTCGTCCGTCTCTACCAGCCCGTTTGCTTCCAGCCCGGCCATACACCGCTCGAGCAACTCGACCAGCGTCTCGCGTTCCTCCGCGTTCAACAGACTCAACATCCGTTCCTGCACCGCCTCAACTCGCTGCGTGGCTTCCGTCATGCGTTCGTGGCCTTCATCGGTCACAAAGACACACAGGACCGTGCCCTGGGTGGGATGTTGTTCCCGCCGGATCATCTCGTGCTGCTCCAGATTGTGCAGGATCGTGTTCATGGTCTGGGGGGTCAGCCGGTGGACGCGTGCCAGCTCCGCGCCGGATATTCCCGCGTTCTGCGCCATGCATCCCAGGGCGGCCCACTGCGGCGTGGTGAGATCGTATGCGCGCAGCGCGTCATCCATCGCATGGCGCAGCAGGCGGTAGACCTGTGCCAGTGAATAGCCCGGCAAGGTGGCCTGGGTGGCACCTCGGTAAGCGGTCGTAGCCATCCTACCCATCTTTCTAGTTGTTTCATTATCAGAGTACTGATAATATGTTCCTATATATCAGAGCCCTGATAACTAGAGTATAGGTTGGAGTTTATGAAATGGCAACAGTGACTCAAGCGAGAGCGCGTCCTCTCGCCATCAATCCCTGGGCAACCTTCGCCGTGGCGGCCGTGGCACAGTTCATGGTCGTGCTCGATGCCTCCATCATGAATGTGGCGCTGCCGTCGATTCAGCGAGCCTTGCATTTCTCGCAGTCCGACCTGCAGTGGGTGATCAATATCTACGTGTTGATGTTCGGCGGCTTCCTGCTGCTGGGCGGTCGCGCCGGCGATCTGTTTGGCCGCAAGCGGATGTTCATCATCGGCCTGGTCTTCTTTTCGCTGGCTTCCTTCGCCGGTGGCCTCTCCAATTCCGCCGGCTTTCTGGTGATTGCCCGGGGCATCCAGGGCCTGGGAGGAGCAATCATTTCTCCCATCGCGCTGGCCATCGTCAGTAGCACCTTTGCCGAGGGGGCTGACCGTAATCGAGCCGTCGGAATCTTTGGATCGCTCGCCGGGGCGGGTGGCGCCGTCGGCGTCCTGATGGGCGGATTCCTGACCCAGGATTTTGGCTGGCAGTGGGTGCTCTTTGTGAACGTGCCGATTGGCCTGATCGCAGCCGCTGCGTCCTTCCGCTTCATCCCCGCCGACGTGCTTCCGGACATTCGGGAGGGATTCGATCTCCTCGGCGCTTTCACCGTCACCGCGGGCCTGGTATCACTGGTCTACGGTGTCGTTCAGGCGCCGACCAACGGCTGGGGTTCGGGCAAGACGCTCGGCTTCCTGGCCGCCGGGGTGGTTCTGATTGCGGCCTTCATTGTGATCGAGCTGCGAACTCCGTCGTCGTTGGTCGATCTGGCGATCTTCAAGAAGCGCAACATTACCATCGCCAATCTGTCCGGTGGACTGGGCGGCGCCGGCATGTTCGCCATGTTTTTCTTCCTGTCCCTCTACATGCAGATTGTGCTCAAATATGACGCCCTCCAAACCGGCATTCGTTACCTTCCCCTCGCGCTCA
>DAINCT010000692.1:0-1805 GCA_036732245.1 Chloroflexota bacterium
AGACGCAAATCTGATCTTAGATCGATCGGATATTTCTATGAGATCGCGGATCGATAAGGGTGGGCCGAGAGCCTTTGACAGCAGTTTTGACAGCAGTTGCGAGATCGGGATCCCGCACGAGCGGGCACTGCCAAGGCGGTCGCCTAAGCCACGAACCCCGGCACACATACCGCTAGCCGATGCCCGAGTCGAGCGGTTGGGGACCGTCGGTCGAGGACTACGCAAGACATCTCGCCGGTGTGCTTGGTGTCGCCGACTTCGTTTACCTGCCCGCCGTGGAGCTCAAGGGGTCGGCCACACGGGAGATCGGTGATGGCCTGTTGGCTTGCGGCAACGAAGGTTTAATCATGCAGGTCAAAGCCCGCGACAACGAGATCGCCCGTCGTGACACCCCTGAGCGCGCAGAGGCTTGGGTTAGGAAGGCGGCCGCATACGGACTCAGACAGGCGAACGGAACCCGTCGCCACGCTGGAATCACTCCGCGGCTTTAGGCGTACGTTCGCCGCGGTGGGCAGCTGGCCAGCGGTGGTGGTGATCGCTCACCCGAGAACTCCACCAGCGGTTCTGCCATTGCAGCCGAGCACGATGTGGATCACTCTCGAAGACTGGTTGGGATTGCACGAGCGTCTCCGGTCCACGGCGGCCGTGATCGGATACGTCACCCGGGCCTTGGCCTCGCCTCTCCACCCCGCACTTGGCAGGGAGGTGGACCGATATGACGCGCTCGCTGCTGCTGACCAGTCTGCCCAAGGCGGCCCCGACAGCGTGCCACTTCTGCCGGCGTACAGCCTTGAGGGTGAAGACGAGACCTTCTCACTCTTGATCACTGAGATGATCGAGCAGTCATGGAAACCTGACGGCTTTTTCCCCTGGTCCGACCCGGATCAGTACCGCCAGATCGTTGAAGACCTGGATCGGATTCCACCTGCGTTCCGAGCTCGGGTCGGCCGGAGGATGTTCGAGACGTATTCAAAGGTGCGGGCGGGGGAGAGACGTCGTAGCTTCACATTCGTCGACTACACGCAGAGCGGCATTTTTCTATTCGTATACGACAGTTCGCAACGCTGGCCGGAGCCGAAAGAGTTCCTATCCATGGTGCTGGCTCTCGCAATGACGAGGTTCGCACAGGCTCTGGAGTCCAGCCGATCAACTCCACGTTTCGCCCTCGGGGCTGGTGTCCTGGTCGACGACAGCCGCGGCGTTTCCTACTCGTTCGCCCACGTCGAGACTGCGGACGGCCTCGAGGGTGACATTCGACGTCTTATCGAGGAGGACTTCGGGGTCTTTAACGGCTCGACGGTCGTGGCTCCATCCCAGCCTAGGTAGCCGGCCTACACCCCCACTCCAGGCACGAGTGGATGGTCGAGCCACGAATATGCGGACCCGTCCTGCGATGCGGCAACAACTAAGGTACGGCTGAAGGGCACAGGCGACGATCCCGTTAATCGATCAGACGACCATGGGTCCTATGAGGCGTGGTTGCCGACGCCGAAGGGATGCCTTTCGCCATGCATTAGACGAGCCGCGCCTAACCCTCGGACATGACCTCACGGCACAACTCGACGCACCTGTCGCAGATATAGACCGGACTCTTTACCCAAAAAGGAGGTGCGCTGGTGCCGTGATATCGAGACGGCCTCTTGATGCTTTGATATCATCAACACGTGGTTCAAGATTTCCGTGGGGAGAAGCCGGTGCGCATCCCGATCAGCTTTCCGCCGGAGCAGTACGAATGGCTGCGTGAGGCGTGTGCCGTTAACCCCGATCCGTCAACTCAATTCGGCCTCGTCGGGGTGGTGTCAAAG
>DAINCT010000693.1:0-208 GCA_036732245.1 Chloroflexota bacterium
TCCGTGTGCGACGACGGCCTGGTGATCGATCTCTCCCTCATGAATGGGGTGTGGGTCGATCCTACGAACCGAACGGTTCGAGCCCAGGGCGGATGCCTGTGGGGCGCGGTGGACCATGAAACAGCGGCATTTGGGCTCGCAACCGTGGGAGGAACTGTGTCGCACACCGGCATCGGCGGGCTGATGATGCCGGCCATCGGCCCGACCG
>DAINCT010000693.1:218-1746 GCA_036732245.1 Chloroflexota bacterium
CGCCGGGCTGACGCTGGGCGGTGGCTTTGGGTGGCTGGGCCGGAAGTACGGCTTCGCAGTCGACAATCTGCTTTCCGTCGACATGGTCACGGCCGACGGTCGTTTTTTGACGGTCAACGCTGACCAGAACCAGGATCTGTTCTGGGCGATCAGAGGCGGCGGCGGTAATTTTGGGGTGGCTACGTCGTTCGAGTATCGCCTCCACGAGGTTGGGCCCATCGTCGTGGCCGGCATGGCGCTATTCCCGGCAGAGCGAGGCGGGGAGATTGCACGAGCATATCGAGACATCATGGCCTCGGCACCGGATGAGCTGACTCTGGCCCTGGTCTATCTATCGGCCCCTCCAGCTCCGTTCGTGCCTCCAGAGGCAGTGGGAGCACCGATGATTGCCATCGCCGGCTGTTACGCCGGCGGAATCGAAGAGGGGCAACGCGCGGTCGAGCCCGTACGCGCGCTCGGTCCGATCGTGGATCTCATTGGCCCGATGCCGTACGCTGCCTTCCAGACCATCATCGACGAAGCCAACCCGCACGGGATCCAGTACTACAACAAATCGCACTACTTTGCCGATCTCTCCGACGAAGTCCTGGATACGTTTTTGGCACAGGCAGCGGGCAAAACCTCACCCCTTTCATACCTGCTGCTGTTTCCCTTTGGCGGTGCGACCTCACGCTCGGTCGCTGGAGACACGGCAATGGGGTACCGTGACACCAAATACATCTTCGTCCTGATGTCCGCCTGGCTTGATGCCGGTGAGTCGGACCGCCATATCAGATGGTCGCGGGATATCGCTGCTGCACTGGAGCCGTTTGGGACCGGCGGGATCTACGTGAACGATCTCAACGACGACGCGCCGGACCGAGTCAAGGCGGCGTACGAACCCGCTACCTATCGGCGGCTGGTCGAGGTCAAAAACAAGTACGATCCGGAGAATCTGTTTCGCCTCAATCAGAACATCAAGCCAACCACGTCGAAGTGAGAGGAGCTGGAGCCACTTCACGGAAGGTCACAACAATTCACTGGGCGCGTAGCGTGGCCGACTGCCACCACGTCCCCGAGCACCGGATATAGTTCGAGAGTGCGGGTCGCGCAAGTCACCAGGTGTAAGGATGGTCCACCAGTGAAATCGCGGCCCTCACATGCTCACTGAAAGCAATTCCCAGACCGTGACGTCGTGGTCTTTGCCGCCCGATTCACCGGGTCTCATAATACGGGCGCATGACCTCTTACTCCCTTCGTGCGGTGTCGTACGATTCCGCGATATTTGAGCACTGCGGGCCGCTTCTAGTACACGCAGTCTTTCCCCACACCTGGCACTTGCGATCCGCAACCCGACAGATCGTATCGGTCGTGACATCGCGGTGGGATGGCCCGCTCTCGACGCGTGTAGCGACTCTCCCTCGAGTGTCGCCAGGCACGCCCGCTACGTTGTGTGAGACTGGGTTTCACGTAGGGGAAATGATGATCTCCTTGGAGGGGGCGCGCCCCTGGAACGCCCATCCAGATCGACCGCAGACACTGGACCTGA
>DAINCT010000694.1:0-1706 GCA_036732245.1 Chloroflexota bacterium
GTCTCGCTCAGATTGAAGAGGCGCTCGACAGTGATATGGCGCCGTGCCCCTGCCACAACGATCTCCTGTCCTCGAATCTCGTCGACGACGGCACAACCGTACGGCTCATCGATTGGGAGTATGCCGGCATGGGGGATCGGATCTTCGATCTGGGAAACCTGGCGGCCAATAACGACTTCGACGAGGCGCACGAACGCCTGCTGCTCGAGCTCTATTTCGGCGAGTTGAATCCCGCGCAGCTTGTGAAGCTGCGCCTCATGCGGTTGGTTTCCGATCTGCGCGAATCGATGTGGGGATTCCTGCAGGCCGGCATCTCGGGGCTCGACTACGAGTTCCTCCACTACGGACGAACCCACCTCGACCGGTTTCTTACCGGCAGCGAAGCGATACGGTTCGGTCCGGTGCCCACCGACACCGGACCGTTGACGCAGCCACGGTAGCTGGCCTTACTCGCCGCTGATCATAGCTGCTCGCCTCGCACATTCATTTGAACGGTCAGTGTACCGCCGTCTACGGACTCGCTGCCGGGCATCCGAAAGGTTGGGGCCCTCCCACACTCGTCAGATCATCACCGCGAAGCGCATACTGGATATACCTCGTTCGATATGAGATGCACCCGCCTGCCATATTGACCGTAGATCGGACCGCAATGAGCGTATTGACGGCGCGCTGGCGACCTATTTCGACGACCGGCATACAGCGCATACGCAGCGTCAGCGCCATCGCGACCGGTGACCTGATGTATCGGCTCAGCCGGATCCTGATTCGCCCCTCATCGGTCCGATGCGTCGGGTGTGGACCGGTCAATGCTGCCAGGTCGGATGGTCACGGCGTGATTCTGGCGAGCTGGCACAGTTTCAACCTGCTGGCCCTGATCGCACATCGCTGCTTCTTTGCTCCTCACACGCGCGGCATCATCATGGTGACGCCCGACTGGAAAGGATCGGTCCTGCGGCGCTACGGTCAACACTGGGATCTGGACGTCGTCACGCTGGGCGCAGATGCGGCATCAGCCCAATCGGCCCGCGCCATCGCGACCATGATTCGCCGGGTGCGCGCCGGCGCCGACGGCTTGATCGCCGTCGATGGACCCTCCGGACCCGCCTTTCAGGTGAAACCGGGAGCCGCGTTCATCGCGCAACGCGCCGGTACGGTAATCGTCCCGACCGTCGCGGTCGTGGACCACGCGATCTCCGTGCGATGGCGCTGGGATAAACAGGTCGTCCCCCTACCCGGCTCGCACATCGTCGTCTTCATGGATACGCCCATCGAGGTGCAGCCGGTGAACACACCACCGCCGAGCGTTGAGGAGTTACGAGTCCACCTGGCAAATGCACTGCAGCGCCTCGCAGAGGAAGCAGCGAGCGTGGCAAAGAGCCAAGGTCTCTCCGGCTTGTAGCTCTATGATGGTGCCGGCGAGAGGCCCGAACAGTGCATCGACAGGAGAGTATGCGATGCAAACCAAGACCCGCTTTCCGCTTGAGGAGTTGGTGCGCCTCCCGGAGTTTTATACACCTGTCGTCTCTCCAGACGGCTCAAAGGTCGCGTTCTACGCCGATTTTTCGGGCCGGATCGAGCTGTGGATGGTGGAGTTGCCGGACGGCGCCCTGCGCCAGGTCAGCCGCGGACAGATGCCGAAATCTCCTCATGAGGGCTTCATCTGGGATCGGGCGGGCACGGCCATCGTGTTTCCACATGACGAGAAC
>DAINCT010000695.1:0-1704 GCA_036732245.1 Chloroflexota bacterium
GGCGATGGGGGAGTAGCCTCGATCTTTTCGACCGCTTCCTGGGCGCCGATAAATCCAATGCGGCTGTGGGTCCCGTCGCAAAACGGCTTTATCACCGAGCCGCCGCACCGGCACAGAGAGATCCATGAATCGCCCTCAGGGGTGGATTTCCTTCTTCCCTCTGGAATGGGAACAGGATTTCCTTCGTGATCGACGAGATTTACGTCGCCATGCACTCTGTACGGTCCATTCTTCCGAATCTCGATCCTGACGTCTGCCATTTTGCAACCTGGGTGTGGGGCGAATCGCGCAATCGCCGATGAAACTGCGCCGGGTGACAGGCTTACAACAAGTTACATACTGACACTACTCAGAAGCAGGTCGTGACTCCACTGATCGCTGAACCCTTTCTGCCGGAGCACCGTGGCCACCTGTCCCCAGTGGCGAATTCCGTGCAGAAACAAATTGGATGCGATCTTGTGCTTGCTCGCCGAGACGAGGCCGGCGGTGAGAGTCTGAAAGGTGAGCAGGCGATCGAGCTCTGCCTCGGGCGCAGTCGTCAGAAACTGCACCAGCTGAGCGCGTGCATTGTCCCCGAGCTCGAAGACATCTTCCATCGAAGTCTGCCGAAAATCCTCCCAGTCGGTGACTTCCTGATCGAGAAGCCGTTGGGCGTATCTCAGCTCCACAGCGAAGATGTGCATGACGACTCCGCCGATCGTCGCCATGCGTCCAGTCGCAAAGGGCACGGCCCAGGCATTCGGGTGCTCGATGAACCAGTCGTGCCAGCGATGCTGCTCCGTCGAGGTAAACTCGAGGAGCGCCTCGTACCTGAGTGCGCAGCGGTTGCCGGCGCTCACACCCGCAATTGGTCCGCGCGCCAGTTCCGGATCGCGCGCTTGATGTCGCTCTGGCTTTTCAGCTCGCCATTGAGCGCCCGTCGTGTCAGGTCGGGAGCCTCATCGTCGGGGGCGAAGCGGATTGCGATCAGCTGACTCGCGCTCAATTCACCAACCCGCCCACGCAGATCGCTCGGCAGAATCCGCTCGAGTCGCGCCCGTTCTTCGAGACGAATGATCCGGTCCTGCGCTTTGACCGGCATAAATCGAAGGTAGAGCATCCCGAAAAAGAGCGCGAGTGCTACTATGACTCCCCAACCGGTCATGAAACGCGGGTTCCGTACGAACTGAATCGTCGTCACGATGACGTTGGCGAGGAAAACCGGCACCGCAAAGAAGTGGTACATCGGAACCCATCTCCGGTGACTCGCGTAGGTCTGCGTCTGCTCCGCCATCGCTGCTCCTGTTGTGATTGTCTCGTCGACGGGATGAACATAGCAACCGCCGAGGAATGCGCGAGTGTGAAACTCTGTTCCTGACCAGCGTTGCGACACACCGAGAGCCTGACTACGCTGTTTGTGCCTCTGCATCGCGCGCGTAACGCTTGAGTCGGGTGATCATCGCGTTCAGGCCCGGCTCGCGGGCACCGAGTCCAATGCTTTCCATCAATATGCGGACGAAATCCGGGGGAATCGCCAGCGTCGTCGAAGGAGGCTGGCCATTGACTGCCGCGAAGATGATAGCGAGAACCGCCGCGATCGTCGGTGACTCACGCAGGTTGAGGTCGGCGTAGAAGTGGATTTTGCCGTCGCGCAATTCCGGAATGATGTCCACGCGCGTCATGCATTCAGGGACTGTAAATGCCCCGCGATCGAGATCCTTGAAG
>DAINCT010000696.1:0-1699 GCA_036732245.1 Chloroflexota bacterium
TGATACTGTTGGCGAATTGCGGGCGGGCCGGTACCCATGGTGGAATCATGGCACCTACCTCACACCTGGAGCCTGCCATGTCCCTGCATCCCCACCCGATCGATCCGATTCCTGATGAGACCGCTCGTGTCGCTCGCGCTGCCTTCCCCAAAGGCAACGCCTACATGCGCATGCGCGACGAACTCGGTGTCTTCTATCACGATGAAGCCTTCGCCGCCCTGTTCCCTGCGCGTGGCCAGCCGGCAGAATCCCCCTGGCGGTTGGCGCTGATCGTGGTTATGCAATTCGCCGAAGGACTGAGTGATCGCCAGACCGCCCTTGCCGTCCGCAGCCGCATCGACTGGAAATATGCTCTCTCCCTAGAACTGACCGACCCGGGCTTCGACTATTCGATCTTGAGTGAGTTCCGGGATCGGCTCATCGCCGGAAACGCCGAGCAGGTGTTGTTAGAGGCCATGCTGGAGCGCTTTAAGAAGCAGGGGCTGCTCACGGCGCGGGGCCGACAGCGCACCGACTCCAGCCACGTGCTGGCTGCGGTGCGGATCCTCAACCGGTTGGAGTGCGTGGGCGAAACATTCCCGGGTACCCGCTTGCGGGTGACGCTCAACAGTCTGGCCGTCGCGGCGCCCGATTGGCTCCGGCCACGCCTCCATCCTGTCTGGGCTGACCGGTACGGTCCGCGCTTCGATGAGTATCGTCTGCCCAAGGGCCAGGCAAAGCGGCAGGCTCTGGCCGATCAGATCGGAGAAGATGGCTTCCAACTGCTCGAGGCAGTGTATGCGGCAGATGCCCCGCTGGAACTCCGCGTGCTTCCCGCCGTCGAGACTTTGCGCCAGGTCTGGGTGCAGCAGTATCGCGTGGCCGACGACGTGGTGCACTGGCGAGATAACGACGACCTCCCTCCCGCCGGGCGGATGATCAGTTCGCCCCACGACCTCGACGCCCGCTACTGTGTCAAACGTCAAATGCCCTGGACCGGGTACAAGGTCCATCTCACCGAAGTGTGCGATCCCGACGTCCCGCACCTTATCACCCACGTAGAGACAACGCTCGCCACAGTGCCCGACGCGCAGCTCCCCAGCATCCATCAGGCGCTGGCCGACAAGGGGCTTCTCCCCAGCGAACACATCGTTGATGCCGGCTATGTGGACTCGGAGGCCGTGGTGGCGAGCCAGGACGACCACCGCGTTGCTGTGGTGGGGCCGGTCCCTCCGGACACGACCTGGCAAGCACGGGCGAACACCGGCTTTGATCTCTCGTGCTTCGCGTTGGACTGGGAGGCACGACGAGCGACCTGTCCCGAGGGGCATCGGAGCACGAAGTGGTCGGAGACCACCGACCGACATGAGGCGACCATCATCAACATCCGCTTCGCTCCGAAAGACTGCCTGGCCTGTCCTCGTCGGGTTGATTGCACCAGCTCTCCCACCGGACCACGCCACATCACGGTTCGTCCCAAGGAGCAGCACCTCGTCTTACAGGCGGCACGAACGTATCAACGGACGCCCGAGTTCAAGGCGCGCTACGACGCCCGGGCCGGCGTCGAGGGGACGCTCTCACAGGGACTGCGGGTCTGCGATCTGCGCCACGCCCGCTACGTCGGGCTGGCCAAGGTCCGCCTCCAGCACGTGATTACGGCCGCCGCTTTGAACGTCATCCGCATGGCCCAGTGGCTGGAGGAACCCCATCATGCGACGAC
>DAINCT010000697.1:0-1697 GCA_036732245.1 Chloroflexota bacterium
GCTCGCAGGCTGGTGCGGGTTTTCTCGTCACGACGCGTGAGACGCTCGCCGTTGATGTAGACGAAGCCCCCGTCCGGCTCGTCGAGCCCGGCAATGCACGCCATGAGAGTCGATTTCCCGCTGCCGGAAGGACCGACGACTGCAACTATCTCGCCGGAGTTCACCTCCATGCTCACCCCGCGCAGCGCTTGCGTTTCGTCGTCGCCGACGTGGTAGAAGCGGTACAGCTCGCGCGCCTCGATGGCCGGAGAGACGGAGGAGGAGAGCGCCGAGCTCCCCGACGGAGACGTCACAGCCACCGGAAGCTTTTCGCCACCCGGTTCCACTGGTCGATGTTGTCAGCACCCAACGGCGCCCACATCGTGAGCATCGCTTCCTTGCCGTTCTTGAAGAAGATGTACGTCACGTTCTCCAGGCGAACCTGCTTGTTGGTGACGGGATTCGGATCGGAGTTCGACGTGTACTTGATGACGACCACTTTGCCGCCAGGCAGGTTGACCTCCGAGATTCCGGTAATCGTGACGGCATTAACGTGCGACTGAATCTGTTTCGCCTCATTCGTCTGCACGCTGGCAGCGGTTGGCGGGGCGGACGCGGCTGCAACGTGCACACTTACCCCGTCGTAATTGTGGACGAACGTGACATCGGAGCTGTACTCAGGAGGCGCGGCCTTTTGCGCCCAGCCTTCCGGCACTTCCAGCTGATAACCACCGGTGCTGTTCTTGAACGTGACGAAAGCCTGGCTGTCAGGGATGTCCCCGGGAGGATTAACCTCGGGTGCGACGGCCGTTTCGGTGGAGTTGATCGCTTTCTCGGCGCTCGACGAAGCCGTAGTCGACGTGGTATCGGAATTTGCGGTCGTGCCCGAATCCTTTGCGGTGCAGGCGACGCCGAACGTAATCAGGACTATGGGAACGAGTGTTCGCATATGCGTCTTCTAGGGTTAAGTGGCCAGACTGCGCATTTTTAGTGCGACGGGAGCGGCTGGCGAGGAAACTCACGTTCACATTACCACGAAACTTACTCAGACCGAAGGATACTCACGCCCAAGAGCGAGAGGTCCTCCCTTACGATGCAAAATCCCGCGCTACCTCGAGATTCTGTGTACCGCCTTGAGTATGAACGCGCCATTCAGCGGATGGGCCAGTACACGGCGAGATGGGAACCGGCTCGGTACGGATGGATCAGTTGTGTAGCCTGAGTTCCACACCGCGTACACATCATCGCCAATCTGGGGAATCCAGTGGAATCTGAGATTGAAATCGACACGCTGAAACTCGTTGTTGAACTGAACGAAGCCGAGAAACCCAGTGCGCGTACTGAACGTGTACTCGAGCCGGCCGGCAGTCTGGATGGCTGTGAACCTTCCGGTTGAGAGACGCGCCGAGGTGACGGAATAAGTGGTTCCGACGATCGCGTGTCCACCGCCTCGAAATGTCGCGCCAAGCTCCGCGGACGTGGCGTGACCATCATACAATCGGCCGCTGCTGACGATCGCCGCCGCGCTGAGCGGGCGACCCGATGATGTCTGGTATTGAATGTCGCCGGTTGTCCACCAATAACGGCCCGGCAGGATCGTCGTTCCGCGAAAGATCTCAAAGCCCACGCTCGGCGCATCGAACTCTCGCCTCACGTTGAGCTCGAAGTGATCGCCGGACTGTAGATCGCCCGCGAACGCATGCCATTCGAAATCGGCG
>DAINCT010000698.1:0-1683 GCA_036732245.1 Chloroflexota bacterium
CATCGCCGTCAAACTCCCATGACGCGGGTTTGTTCGCATGGTGAATGCAATTGTGGCCCCTTCCAGGCGCAAGGTCTGTGGAACCTTGCATCGAACATGGTACGGTGAGGCGGGGGTGATGGCCACCCATCGCCGCATGGAGGAGCGGGTGCCCATCGAAAGGACTTCGCCGCTGGGGGCCGGAACCGCGGCCTCTGTCCCTGCCTTTCGAATCGGTGTGACCGGCCACCGGCCACCGGGACTCGAAGCTGCCGACCTGCCCCTGCTGCGGCGGCAGATACGCATCTGCCTTGAGCTCATTCGGCGGGAGTTGACCCAGTCCGCCGCGTCTCCTGCCGGGCTAATTATCGTCTCGCCGCTTGCGGAAGGCTCCGATCGCATTGTTGCCGAAGAGGGGCTCCTGCTGGGTTACGCGCTGCACGCACTGCTCCCGTTCCCACGCGAGCAATACCTGCAGGATTTCCCGACCGCGGAGTCTCGCCGCGCCTTTGAAAGACTGCTTGCAGCCGCTACTGGCGTGGTCGAGTTAGCCGGCAGGCGGCGGCAAGCACCCGTCGAGACGGACGCGTACGTTGCCGTTGGACGGCGGCTCGTCGCGGAGAGCGACCTGCTGCTGGCCGTGTGGAATGGGCAGGAGGCAAGCGGGGCAGGCGGTACGGGGCAAGTCGTGCTCGACGCGGTGCATCAGCATTTACTCACCATCTGGATCCGAGCCCGTCCCCCACACGCCGCCAGCCTGCTCGACGAAGACCCCCGAATCGGCGTCCGCACATACCCCCTGAGCGATTTACCGTCACGGCTGCGCAGCTATCGGCCGCCCGATCCTGCCGACGAACGGTGAACGGTTTGGCGTGACCTATGCCAAGCCGGGCCTCAATATTGCCCGGCTCCGCGAGTTCCCCGGCGTGATTGGCCGATGACGTGGACCAGGCTGGCAGGAAACCGCGACAAACGGCGCTCCAACGGACGATCACAACGATGGCGGGAGAGGTCTCCGCCGACATTATCAGCGGGAGCCATTGTTCGTGGAAGCACCAGAGCCCCGCACGTTCTACCGAGTGGTAGAGAGCGACCCTCCCACGTTACGCGACTTCATGTCGTATGAAGCACTCGGTAAACCGCTGCGCAAGCCTCGGCCGACGCCGGCCGAACTTGCATCATGGCGTGCCATCTCAACCTACATCACCGACGAAGCTGCCCGCACTCGCGCACTCGAAAATCGCGAGCTTGGCTTTCCCATCGGCGACTTCATCGCGCGATTGGTTCTCGTGGAGGACGCGTTCGTTACGCGGGGTCCAATTAACAGGAAAGGTCACTGCGACCTGACGGGTGACCCCGCGGACTTGCTCGCCGCGGTAGTATTGCCAGTAGCGAGGGTTTAACAGAACGCGCGAAACGGGCAATACTGAGAAGGTCAGCCATGACTTACGAACTTTGGGACACCGAGAGCCACAACGTAATCGGCGACTTTGACTCAGAGAATGAGGCGCTGGCGGCTGTCTTGGAAGCCGTGGAACTAAACGGTGAAGAATCTGTGTCGATGTTCACCCTGCTCGCCGCATACGATGATGGCTCTGTGAAGGGTATTGCTGGCGGTAGGAAGCTAGTAGAGCTCGCTCGTCAGCACCACGCGATGTCTACCTGAACAACCGCGTTCGATGGCCAACACACGCCCGAAGCTGC
>DAINCT010000699.1:0-1664 GCA_036732245.1 Chloroflexota bacterium
ACGATGGTGAGCGACGTTTCCTTGCGGCACCCCGCCATGCTGGCCAAGCAGGCGGCAACGGTAGATTGCATCTCCGGAGGTCGGCTCGATCTCGGTATTGGTCCCGGGGACAACATCCGTGAAGAGTTAGACGCCTTGGGTCTCCCCTCTTTGACTCCCGACGCTCGAGTCGATCGTCTCCGTGAAGGGATAGGAGTGATCGACCGGCTGCTGCGAGACCAGCAGGTGACTCACCATGGTGAGTATTTCCGTCTTAATGAGGCGCCGCTTGCGCCGGCGCCACTGCAGCGCCCCCGGCCTCCATTAACCATCGCGGCGCAAGGAAAGAAAGGGCTGCGGGTCGTGGCGGAACGTGCGGATGTCTGGGTATCCGCCCTGTGGGCCAAGACCGGCGACGAGGCGCTACAGGGCGTCCGAGCGCGAAACCAACTCCTCGACGAGTACTGCGCTGCCGCCGACCGTGACCCGGGAACGATACAGCGGGCCTGCTTCGTCGGGTGGTCGGACTGCGAGTCCCCGTTTGTCTCGCGTGCGGCCTTCCAGGACTTCGTCGGTCGGTACCGGGACGCCGGCATCCAGCGGTTTGTCTTCTCATTCGGGAGCGTGGAGACTCCCGGGCCTTACAGTAAATGGGTCGCTTCAGGGGCCTGGGTCAACCGCGCGCGGTTGGAAGCGTTCGCCGCCCAGGAGATAAAGGACCTGCAAGGCCCGGACCGATAAACCAGTCAACCGCCTATCGCGTGTCCCCAGGAATGACCTCGGCAAAGAAGCACGTGTCGGCGCCGGTGTGACAGATGGGCGTTTCACCGGTTGCCGGCTCGACCTCGGCCAGCAGGGTATCGCCGTCGCAATCCACGGTGAGACGGTGGACCCGCAGGACGTTGCCGGACTTCTCGCCCTTGAGCCAGAGCTCGCCCCGACTGCGACTCCAGAAGTGCAGGTTGCCGGTGACCAACGTGCGCTCTACGGCTTCCTGATTGGCGTAACCCAGCATCAAGACCGCGCCGCTGCCGTGATCCTGCACGATCACCGGCACCAGGCCGTCGCCCTTCGCGAAGTCGATCTGATCCATAACCGCGTCGCCTGCCTCCGTCATACCGGACGCACCGGGACCCCATGCTCGCCCAGATACTGTTTCACCTCACCCACGGTGTAGGTGCCGTAGTGAAACACCGAAGCTGCCAGGGCAGCGTCGGCCTGGCCGTCCTGCAGGGCACAGCGAAAGTCGTCGAGGGTGCCCGCGCCACCCGATGCAATCACCGGTACCGGGGATTCCACCGCCAGCATCTCCAGCAGCGGCACATCGTAACCGGCCTGGGTGCCGTCCGCGTCGATGCTCGTCACCAGCAATTCACCGGCTCCCCGCTCCACCACCTCACGGATCCAGGCCACGGCATCGCGACCGGTTGGGGTGCGGCCACCGTGCGAGTAGACCACCCAGCGATCGTCCATCCGTTTGGCATCGATCGCCACCACGATGCACTGGCTTCCGTAGGCTCGAGCCCCCTCGGAGATCAGCCCGGGATCCTGTAGCGCCGCGGTATTGACTGAGACCTTATCGGCGCCGGCCAGCAGGACACGTCCCATGTCGTCGACCGTTCTGATACCACCGCCGACGGTGAAGGGGATGAACACCGAGGCGGAGGTGCGCCGCACGAGGTCCA
>DAINCT010000700.1:0-1659 GCA_036732245.1 Chloroflexota bacterium
CCCCTGATCGTCGGCGGAGGCACTCCTTGCCGATGATCGCGATCTCGATCTCCGCCATGTTGAGCCAGCTGCCATGGATGGGGGTGTAGTGGACCTCCAGCTTCCGCAGGAGCCGACGCGCCTCGGCCGGCTCGAAGGCGTCGTGGAGGGAGCCGGGGAGATGGGTGTTCAGGTTGTCCTGCACCAGGCGGATCATCTCGACCTCCGGGTAGGCCTCGTCGACCAGCCACTTGACGACCTGGGCATAGTCCTGCTTGGTGCGCCGATCGGTGACGGTGATGTGGCGATAGCCACGAAGGGGCTCGATACAGACGAAGAGGTTCGCCGTGCCACAGCGGACGTACTCGTAGTCGGAGCGAGCTGTGTCCCCGGGCGAACCGGCAGCGGAGGAGAGACATCGGCATGGAGGGTGACTGGCTTCTCGTCCAGGCAGACGACCGGCCGCGCGGAGTCGTAGGACTCCGCGTAGAGCTCCAAGACATCCTCCATGGCCGCGACAAACGCACCGCCCACCCGGGGCAGGCACCACTCCTCGTGTCGCCACGGCTTCAATTCGTTTTTTGGTGCACCTGCCGCACGGTCTCTGGGGAGATGCCCTCCACGTAGCCCAGCTCCACCAACTTCTGGCCGAGCAGACGAAGCGGCCAGTGATCGTGACCGTCCGGAGCATCCGAGCAGGCGATTGCGATCAGGTGGGCGGCTTGGGTGGAGGAGAGCCAACGGGGACGACCGGGTTGCGGCTCGTCCGTGACCGCAGCATCCAGCCCACCGGTGGCAAACCGGCGACGCACCCGCTCCACGGTCGCTCGACTCGTGCCCAACGCCTCGACGATCTGCGCGTCGTTGGCCCCGTCCGCCGCTTTGAGGAGGATGCGAGCGCGGGTGATGATGCGGGCGGAGGTCTTGCCGCGTGAGACGAGGTGCTCCAGTTGCTCGCGGTTCTTGGTCGTCAACTCGACGTGGTAGCGCTTCACCATGATTGGCTCCGTAGAGGGGGATACCCGAACCTATCAGGAAGAGTGACAGGCTCATGGGGCGCTCTTCCGCCCGGTGTTCCGGCGCACCCGCTTTGACTTGACTGTCTCGAATGCGGTGATACGGTAGACACGGACGGAGGTGTTCCCACTCTGCTGTTAGGAGAGCGAAATGCGTCGTCTCATCATCGGGATTCTGACAGGTGTACTCAGCATCGCGCCGACCTCTGTCTCGGCGCGCCCGCTGGGTGCTACTTCAGCCCCGCCGTCACAGGCGGCACCTAGCGTCTGGCATGTTGTCGCCCTTGGTGACTCGGATACGACCGGCAGTGGCGATCCGACTGGTCTTGGTTGGGTCGGACGCTATGCCCATTTGCTACGACAGAAGCGGGGACTCACGGTTCGGGTAACCAATCTGGCTCAAGAAGGCAAGACCAGCGATGTCCTCCTCCGTGAAGTTCAGTCGGATCCGACGACGCGCAGCGCTATTAAGGCCGCGCAGATTGTCTTGCTCGGCATCGGTGGAGCAGACCTGAATGCGGGAGACGCCAGGTTGCAGGGCGGAAAGTGCAAGGCGGAAGCGTGCTATGCGCCAGTCCTCCAGGCGTTTGGGAGCCACTTTGAGGCAACCGTGCAGCTGCTGCGCAGTCTTCGGTCCCCCGCCAAGCGGTACTCCGTGCCATTA
>DAINCT010000701.1:0-1648 GCA_036732245.1 Chloroflexota bacterium
GACACCCCGGCCAGGAGGAGATACGGTTCCACGCCGCCGTAGCGCTCGTCGAGATGCGAAAGCACCTCCAGCATCACCTCGGCCCTGGGGGAGAATCGTACCAGATCCCTGGCTCGGTCCTCGCGTTCGCCCGGCCCGTTCTCCAGCCACTCCTCATTGAGTGGCCGCAGGCATGCTTCGGTCAGCGCATAGTCGTCGGCAATGATCTCTCGTGACACCCCGGCCAGGTCGAGCAGGATTGCCGCGACCATGCCGGTGCGGTCCTTCCCTGCCATGCAATGGATCAGTACCGCTCCTTCCGGTGCGTCGGCAATCGCGCGCATGATCGTTGCCATCGCAGGCGCGAAGCTATCGAGGATGCGCTTGTAGTCGTGGGCCAGCGTGGTGAAATTCTCGGGCGCGCTCTTAGCCGGATCGACCAACGACACGTTGGTGTACCTGATGCCGTGCTCCGCCGGTTCCGCAAACGGATTCGGGTACTCCGCGAGTTCATCTGGACGGCGTAGGTCGATGATGCACTGCACGCCATAGTCGACCAGCGAGGCGCGTCCGGCCCCGGTCAGACGTGCCAGGTTATCGGTGCGCACCACCGCGCCCCAGCGCGTCATCTTCCCATCTCGTGTAGGGTAACCGCCCAGGTCGCGAACGTTGTAGCATCCTTCCCAGGCCAGGTGCCGGGTTCGTTCTTCGTCTTGTATAGCCATAAACATCGTCCCTTCCTTACCCCATGATGCCATGCGCTCGCCCGCCTCCTCCTGATCCAAGTGTGAGTCGGCGCTCTCTGCACATGTAAGCCCCTCGTTTCATTGACAAATGAACAAACGGTTGTAGAGTCTATCCTTGTGGTCGACCCCTACCCAGGCCATCACCCCAACTGCGCGCGATCGCAGGTTTCATTCAGCGTGGAAGACTCCGTGGTCGACTCAAAACCCTCCAAAAACATCAGCTCGCGGTTCTGGGGCCGGCGAGGCGGTGCGATATCCTTACGTCATGGTCGCCACCCATCTACGCGCCGTCGTGCTGGACCTCGACGATACGCTGATTGCGTCCGAACGTGCGCGCAAACGCGCCTACGCTGCACTGGGAGCCGACGGGATCGATCCCCGGCAGGCAACCGTGGTAAACGCCCGGTGGTTCGACCGGTACCACGCCGGCGAGTGCTCGCTGGAGGAGCTCCGGACCGGGCGATGGATCGAATTGGGACTTTCACCGGAACGCGCCCTGCAAGTCGACGAGCAGTATCGCGACCATCACACCCACATTCGCCCCCGGCGCGATGCGTTGCGTACCCTGCAAACGCTCCATGCGGCAGGCCTAAAACTGGTTCTGCTGAGTAACGCCGGGATCGATTACGTGCGTGACCGGGTCGCGGCTTCTCGCTTCGACGGCTTGCTGGACGGCATTGTCGACATTGCTGCTGCCGACTTCAAGCCGCACCCGGATGCGTTTCGAGCGGCGTTGGAGATTGCAGGGGAGAGCCCGCAACACACCGCCATGGTGGGTGACAATCTGGAGGCCGACGTCGAGGGGGCTTTGAGCGTCGGCTTCGGGCGGGCGGTCTGGCTCACCAGACGGAAGCCCCACCCTGATTCGCGCGTGATCACGCTTCGGTCGCTAGCGGATGTCCCCTCGGCCCTCCTGAGCGATA
>DAINCT010000702.1:0-1638 GCA_036732245.1 Chloroflexota bacterium
TGTCAAGATCGCCGGCCTCGGTGATCTCAATCTTGCCGATCGTCTTAGCTTCGTCGGTTGTCCCTACGTAGACATCGTGAAGGATGTTGATGGTGATTGTGGGCAGAATGACCGCAATTCGGTAGGTCTTCGTACCTCCTGTGTTGCCGCTGCTGCCTCCGCATGCGGAGACGATGAGCGCTATGCCGGCGAGGATCATCAACCAGAACGCAAAGCCTCGACCGCGCTGGACCATCTCGTGCTCCCTCCGTTTCAAGCGCGACCAAGCCGCGCACAAAAACAAGCCTTCTGGTGGGGCGAAGACGCGGCCCACCGCAACTCCAGGCCCCAATGCTTCCATCTTTGGGGTAAATTGTCAACAGTCGACCGAATCTCGAACGGAGGCAGTATGGGACTGGCTGAACCGGAGGCGTTTCCCGCCAACCTTGCGGATTTCTCATGCGCCCAGCTGCTGCGTTCCTATCAGAAAAACACCGCGTCTCCTGTCGAGGCTCTGGCCGCGTGCTACGAGCGAATCGACGCCATCGACAAGCGGCTCATGGCTGTCATCACGCGGTCCGATGAGGTCGCGCAGGCGCAGGCCAAGGCGTCCGAAAAGCGCTGGCGCGACGGCGCTCCCCTCCCTCTCGACGGCGTGCCATTCGGCGTCAAAGATCTCATTTACACCGCGGGCGTTCGGACCACAGGTGGAAGCCTTGTCTATGAGAACTTCGTCCCCGACTACAACGCGACCGTCGTCGACCGGCTGCTCGACGCAGGCGCCGTGCTGGCGGCAAAGCTGCAGACGTGGGAGTTCGCCGCGGACGGCGTCCCTTTCGGCTTCACGCGCAATCCCTGGAATCTCGAGCACATGTCGGGAGGGTCTTCGTCTGGCTCCGCCGCGGCCATCGCCGCACGGGAGCTGCCGCTCGCGATTGGAACGGACACCGGCGGGTCGATACGCGTCCCGACTTCCTTCTGCGGCATCACCTCTATGAAGCCGACGTTTGGACGGATCTCCCGTCACGGGGTGATGCCTATCTCGTGGACGCTGGACCACGTCGGCCCGATGGCCACGTCGGCGGAGGACATCGCGCTGGCGATGGAGGCGATGGCCGGCTACGACGAACGCGATCCCTCGTCACTGCGAGCGCCGGTCGACCAATACACCCGGCACCTCGGAAACGGCCTGAAGGGCGTGCGCCTCGGAGTACCGCGGAACTGGTTCTTCGACCTCTGCGACCCACAGATCGCCGAGTCAGTACAGGGTGCGATCGACGTCATGCGCGAACTCGGGGCGACGGTGGTCGATGTCCGGATCCCGATCTTCGATCAGCTGAACCCGGTGTCGCTGCTGTGGCTGATCACAAATCCCGAATGCGCTTCCCTGCACGAGGTGAACACCGACAAGCTTGACCTGTACAACCCTGACAACGCCAACCACGTGCTGAGCGGCCGCGCGGTGCTCGCGATCGACTACATGCGCGCGCTTCGGCTCCGGGGTCTGATCCAGCGCGACTTCGAGAAGGTGCTTTCCGAGGTCGACGCTGTCATCACGCCGGGCACGTTGTGCGTGGCACCTCGAATTGAGCGTGAAGACTCAATCGTGGATGCGTGGGCAGTAATCGGTGACAAACGATATCCATGGTTGGAGATAGC
>DAINCT010000703.1:0-1634 GCA_036732245.1 Chloroflexota bacterium
CCCCGACAGTACGGATACCGCGGAGTGTACCCGGCCGTGTGGGAAGGCAACAGGCTGGCGGGACGGCCCGCGACCCCGGTGGGGAAAAGGAGCCAGCTTTCGCAGTCCTCACCCCTGGCAGTCCTCGCCTCGGCGTCCTCACGGTCGATCTGGCCGGTGCTGCGATTATTATCGCCGGGCAGTGGGATCCTGTCAGCGGTGTGCGGCGGGGACTTCCCCAGGCTTCGACCATGCTCGAAGGAGGAATTCCGCCATCAGGGCCGACTCGGCCAGATGGGCAGGGTTGAGGTGGTGAAGCCCTTTGTAGACTTCGATCTCTGCCTGGGGCAGGACCTGGGCGAGACGGCGGGTCTGGCGCTCGAATTCCTGATGGCTGAGGGGGCCGAGGCCGAGGTACACGCTTCCGGCGTACCGGGCCAGGGCACCGGGATCGAGCGGGCAGAACAAGGTCCCCAGCAGGGCCACCAAGGCGGCTCGCCAATCGAACAATGAAAAAACCGCCATTCTGAACGGACAGTTACACTCGGTCCTGCCCACACCCAGCACCACATTTTCCGCACCCGCTTCCTGGGTGTCATCCGCGCCATGAGCCGAACGTTTGCGGAGCCGGCGACTCCATCGCGGTGCCGGAGATCGCCAACACATGAGCATGTGGTGGCGAGGGCGATATTGGCGTGCTGGCACGGATCTGAAGCTCGCTTTTCGCTCGTTTACGAGCACATCACCGGACCGATACACACTCCTCCGGGAGTATGTCCTTAACTGTGCATGCGTGGCACACGGGCCCCGCCGGTGCTAGATGCCGCGAGGTTCAAGAGTTGATTGACCTGCCTCCCGTCGCTATCGGTGACGAGATTTGTCTACGACCTCAGGAAAGAGCCACGCAACTGCGCCTCTTAGGTCGTCGTTTCCAATGGCATCGGACTCCAGCAGGTCGGAAGCGAGCATCCCAGCCAGATCTACGCCCTCTAGGCTAATTTGATACTCGCGTATCATCGGGATGCTTGGGTAGACGATAAGGGTCCACGCTCGGTAGACAACGGCAAGCCGAGTCTCCCACGGAAGAAGGGAGTCCAGCGAGACCTCCGTCGCCCCTCGTGAAGACCTGCGCTCCCAAACCATCACACCGTCTTCGATGAAACGAAGCCCCAGGGTGCTGTGCCCAATCGAATTCCGGTAGTTGAAGCAGTCCCTGGTGCGACTGATGAGCAACTCACCTTCGTGCCAACCAGTCGGGAAGAGCGCAGCGATGGAGGCACGCTTCTTCTTCTGAAATTGTCTATCCCAGATCTCGCGAGATGTGCCCGATAGATCGCCGTCGGCCAACCACGTACCAACTTGGGTCATGCGGTCATCGATGTCGTTGGCCAGAGAGATTATCCGTCCGTCGTGGGAGTGAATCCGTTGCTGATCCTCCGCGATCCCTCTGTCGGGCCGGTCGACGTTTCGGGCTACCATTTGCGCCGATCGAGCAGATCCGCGTCGTCGGCCACGTGGTATTGAATTTCGCGTTCCATCGCCGCAGACATACCTGTATAAAATTCGTGAGCCGGCCCCGGTGGCTGCTGTTCGGCGATCCGTGCGAACTGATCCCTGAAGTCCAGGTCTTGGGGATCAGGAATGCCGATCGCCCG
>DAINCT010000704.1:0-1613 GCA_036732245.1 Chloroflexota bacterium
TTCTTGGCTAGCAGCCGAGCCGAGATGTGCTCGAGTTCCGCGCGTTCCGGGTCTGAGATCGGGCGCGAGCAGAGTCTCGCGCCGTGTCGAAAGCAGGGAAGCCGCACGGCCGGCCGATCGACGGTTCTGGATCCCGATGCGGATGCGCAAGTGAGGTAAGTCGTGAGCGAGAATGACGTTTCCGTTCCAGTGGGGCAGTGAGCCGTACGCCTGACGCTACGCCTCCGATCCGCGGCGAGCGGCAGTCTGGGTGCTAGCTGATGCGTCGACCTCTGGCTAATCTGCAAGCA
This sequence comes from Chloroflexota bacterium, assembly GCA_036732245.1. GTDB lineage: Bacteria > Chloroflexota > UBA5177 > UBA5177 > UBA5177 > JANWJD01. The sequence goes on from DAINCT010000704.1 coordinate 291, forward strand.
GGACGCGGTTTCGCTGTTGGCTTTGAAACCGGCCGTCTCGCTGGTACACACAGCCCAGCGTTGTCGGCTGCCCAAATCCATGAACGGGAGCCATTCAACGCGGAGGGCAGGCTCACTGCGGCCGCCGGCGCACGACCCATCTCGATCTGCGCCGGCGGTCGCCTAGGTGCCTGTAGCTATTGGTGTGACCTCTCGGGTCGCGCCGCGTCCGCCTCCCGTGCTAGGTCAGTCATGAACGCGAAGAACGCCGGCGACTGTCCGCGGAACAGTCCGTCGTCGGTCAAGAACTTTACGGCGCCCATCGCCGCGCCTTCGGTCTCGGTCGGGCGGATGATCGAACACACCGGGAACTTACGATCCAGGAAGATCGTCGGCTCGGGCATGATCAGGTTGGTCTGGAAATCCTCCCCACCGAACGGAGGGGAATTGAGGTCCGGGAACACCAGTCCGTTCGTGGGGTCGGTCACCGGCGGCGCGTTACCGGCCTTGTCCATCCAGGTCTGAAAGTGCATCGTCTCGGTGGGTCCGATGCTGAGCAGGACGCGCAGCACTTCCCGATCGCTGACCCTTTGGGCCAACGATGGGTAGAGGCTCGTGCCGCCCTGTTCGATCGTCGCGAAGTGAAAGCCGGCCGTGTTGGCGATCGCTTGCAGGTGATCAGCGGGTGTCAGGTCGGCATCGGATCTGGGGATGGCGGGAAACTTCCCTTTGAGGAGCCCAGGAACGGCCGGCGGGAAGGTGTCGCCGAAGTCGGGGTTCTTGGTGCGGCTGCGATACCGCGTCCACCAAGTGGTGTCCACGGTCAGCTCCATCAGATTCGTGAGCCGCTTGATCTGCTGCGCCCCGGTTGCCGTGCTGCTGGGCAGTTTTCGGAAACGCTCCAGAGATACTGCTCTTCCGCCACGCGCCTCGAGGTAGGCATTGATGAACGTGAAGTGCGTGAACTCGTCCTCGGTGTTGTCATGGATGTACTGCGCCATGTCCGAATCCAGCACCGCTAGGGCAGCGGTGTACGCGCTGTTCCCGCTCCCGCCAGGCACCTCGCTGTCCTGGACGCCACCCAGTTCGTTGTACTGCTGCCAGAAATCTGTCTCTAGGATCTCGGCCGCCGATAGGAACCGGAGAATCGCCTCGTCTCCTTCGGTAAGACGCTGGTGTGCGGAGGCCAGCGGCACGTCGGCCAACAATCCGGCGCCGAGTGCTCCAGCTCCTGCACCGGCCAAGAAAGAACGACGACTGCTTAGTGCGATCAAGGCCCACGAGCGCGCTGGAATCCCGCGCGCGCTTCCTGGCTCATTTGGCCGCGGCTTCTCGATCCTCCCG
>DAINCT010000705.1:0-1573 GCA_036732245.1 Chloroflexota bacterium
GGCTTGAGGGCGCGAGCTACTACTGGCAATTCATCGGCGTCGTCTGGATCGGACTCTTCGCGACGATCTACGTCATCGGCTAGGTGAGATTCCTGATGGTCTCTGAGTCGATCGCCGAGGAAGCTACCTCAGCACCAACGCTGGCACTGGAGGTCGCACATCGAGATCACGGGCGGGGCGCGGCCGCAGGCACGAAGAGAACCGACGAGTGCGCCCGGTGCAGGACGCCTCGGGCGACGCTCCCGAGGAGAAGACGACCAAGGCCCGTGTGGCCACGCGTGCCCATCACGATGAGGTCGGTAGGCCGAGCAGCTGTCGCGACGGCTTCAGCCGCGGGACCTTCTACGACAATCGCGACAGCCTTGACCCCTGCCGCGTTCAGACGCGCTACCGCGTCAGCTGCGGCCGACGTGGAGAGACCACGCGCGTCGTTGATGATTTGCTCATAGAGGTCCGCGCTGAGGAACGCGCCACCAGCGGGATCGCCGGCGAGATACGTCGAAGCGACGCTCCAGGCGCTGACTACCCGGACCGGCACCGAGTGAAGGAACGGCATGGCGAGGACGACCGCCTCCGCCTGCCGCGCTCCCGGCGAGCCGTCGTGCGCGAGCACGACGCCAGTCACTTTCTCACCGCGTGCGACCAGTACCGGGCAGGGCGCGTAATCGACCGTCTCAGCGGCGACCGAACCCAACACCGAGGCCGTGAGCGCACCGCGACCGCGACTGCCGAGCACGACAAGATCGGCGGCCATGGCGCGCGCTTCATCCACGATCACGCTGGCTGGGCGTCCCGCGATCACGGCGGTCACCACGTCCCGTCCAGACGCGCTGAGGGCGCGCTTCGTCGCCACGAGTTCGCGTTCGATGGACCGCCGCAGCGCTTCGTGTGCCGCCGTGTACTGACCCTCGGGGCCGAGATCGGCGGCAAACGAGGGAGCGACGTGGAGCACCATGATCCTCGTCGATGCCGGCCACGCGATCGAGGCGACGAGGTTCTGTGCATGCGTGGCCGATTCGGATCCGTCCGTTGCGAAGAGCACGTTCATGGTCGCGACCGCCTTCCGCCAAGGTGCGGCACCAGAACGGTCAGCGTACCAGCGACCTTCACCTGGCCATTCCTGCCGCCCCCTGGGTTCAAATGTGTAAGCAGCGGCAGGAAGAGATAGAAAGGGAACTCGGCGATGAAGCGGAGTGGGCGGACGCGGCGATTGCGTCTCGCATCAAAATCAAAGAAGAAGTGCGGTGTGTCCAACCACAGCGAAACGGCAGACCTTTTCCAACATTCAATGATGACAAAACCCTCCATCTTCACGATCGGCCATTCCACACGATCCATAGAGGAATTCATAGAACTGCTTCGAGCCCACGATGTTGGAGTGCTCGTCGATATCAGAACCATACCCAAATCGCGCCATAATCCTCAGTTCAACCAGGAAGAGCTCAAACAATCCCTAAGGCAAAAGCGTCTCCGCTACGTCCATATAGCAGCGCTTGGCGGGTTACGTCACGCAAAGAAGGATTCAACAAACCTCGGCTGGCGGAACACTTCATTCAGAGGGTTTGCCGACTAC
>DAINCT010000706.1:0-1564 GCA_036732245.1 Chloroflexota bacterium
TTTGACGAGCTGTGCACCCATATTGGCGAATGGGTCTTCAAGCTCGATGTCGCGGGCGATCGTCACGCCGTCGTTCGTGATGGTCGGGGAGCCGAACTTCTTGTCCAGTACGACGTTACGGCCCTTGGGACCTAACGTTACTTTGACGGCATCCGCCAGAGCGTCAACGCCCCGCTTGAGCTCGCGTCGCGCTTCTTCGTTGAAAATTATCTGTTTCGCCATGCGATCTCCTCCCTAATTAGGCGTCGATCTTGGCCAGAATATCTTTCTGGCTCATGATCAACACGTCTTCGTCGTCGATTCGAATCTCAGTGCCGGCATACTTCGCAAAAAGTACGGTATCGCCGACCTGGACGTTCATGGGTTCGACCTGTCCGTCTTCCCACTTGCCGGGACCCACCGCCACGATGGTACCCTTCTGGGGCTTTTCTTTCGCCGTCTCGGCGACATAGATGCCGCTGGGTCGTTGCGACTCGGCCTCGGCAGGCCGCACAACAACGCGGTCAGCCAATGGCTGGATCTGGAGCTGCGCCTTGGTTTCCGTTGCCAAATTGGTGTCCTCCTTCTTTCGATCTCTCTGACTAGTTTAGCACTCTGCCATTGAGAGTGCTAACTGCGCTTTGATTGTACAGGTGCGTGCAAAAGCGGGCAAGTCGCCACGGCAAGTCACCACGTATATTTGATCCTGAGCATCGCTCATCGGAGGAATCGCATGATCGTCGAGTTCGAGGGCTACCGACCGGTGGTCGCCGAGACTGCGTTCGTGGCTCCGTCCGCGGTACTGATCGGCAACGTCACCATCGGGGACGAAGCCAGCATTTGGTACGGCGCCGTGCTGCGCGCCGATCACGGCGAACAGGCGATTGTTATCGGTCCCCGCAGCAACGTGCAGGATAACTGCGTCCTGCACGTGTCCATCAATCGAGGGACCATCATCGGCTCGGATGTCACGATCGGTCACGGCGCGCTGCTGGAAGGCTGCGAGATCGCGGCGGGAGCAGTCATCGGCATGAACGCCGTGGTGCTTGAAGGGGCTCGCGTTGGAGCGCGTTCCCTGATCGCCGCGGGGAGTACGGTCCTGGCCGGGACCCAAATACCGGACGACATGATGGCAGCCGGTCAGCCGGCGTTAGTAAAGAAGGCGACAACGGGGCCCACGCGGTGGTGGATCGAGCACAGTGCAGCTCACTATGTCGAGCGTGCGCGCCGTTACCGTTCCCAGGGCCTCGATTCCAGCGAGTAACCCGAGTCGTCCCGCCCCCGCCATCGCGCTGTAGAGCTCAGTCCCCGCGTGTGAGTTCGCGCCAGTCCTCCGGCGTGTTGGCATTCAGGAATGAGCGAACTGCCGGATCCACCCGTCGGATCTCTTCATCCTGTACCCAGCGCACGTTCAGCGCATCGAGCAATTCGCGCAGCCGATATCTACCCTGTTCAAGGAAGCTCAGCATGACCGGCAAACAGCTTTGCCCGTACACCGCACAAGTCGGATGAGGCCGAGCATGCACCGACGGTGCGTCTTGCCCTTGATGTCTGGCGGGTCGGCTCCCCGTGACCTCTGTGACGG
>DAINCT010000707.1:0-1562 GCA_036732245.1 Chloroflexota bacterium
AGCCAATATCGAGGACGGCGCGAGTTCCGGAACTCACTCACCCTGCCCTGACTCGGCATCGCCGACGGGTGCCACGACGCGAATATCCCTCTCGACGGGGGGCTTCTCGGCCCGTTGCGTGCCGCTACGGAGCTCCGCCAGCTGGTGCTGCGCCTTCTCCAGCGCTCCAGCCCGCTCCTCGACCCGCAACGTCGCGCGGCTGAGGTTATTGGCCACTCGTTGGCGCGCACGCTCGAGCACCTGCTCGCCCTCGAGCTTCACCCGTGCGCGATCCTCCTGGGCTCGTTGCAGATCTGCCTGTGCCCTGACCAGGCGTTTCCTGGCCCTTTCGACGGGATCGGCTTGCTGTTTCTTTGCGATGTGTCTCCCCTTCCCTTGCGGCCAACGGTCTCGGGTCCCTGCCCTATCAGTATGACGCCTTGAGCAGTGATTCGATCTCGCGCTCTGCGCCCGGCATTCCACGCGTTCGGTACGCGCGGACGGTGGCGTCGATGTCGTACGGAACACGCACCTGTGTCACGGAGCGCGTCTCGTCGCTCCACTCGATTACCGTGTACGCTGCCCGGTGATCCAGATCCTTGGGATGGCCAACGCTGGATACGTCGACGAGCAGATGCGCTCCGACCGGGCGCACATAGGGGATGTGAAGATGCCCGAAGGCGACAATTGGCTCCGAGACACCCGCTAGATAGGGTCGGAGCTCATCCTCGGAGAGAGTCGGATAGAGATGCTCGTCGGTGGTCTTGGGGTTGGCGTGCACGACGAGAACGGAGCCATCCCTTCCGCCCCGCAGCGAGAACGGGAGCCGGCCGATCTCATGCAGGCGCCGGTCGCCGAGCTGCTCTCTGGTCCAGGTGATGATGTCCCGCTTCCTGGGCTTGGCGTCTATTGGTGGAGAGACGATCTCCTGGTCGGTGTTTCCGACGATCAGGCGCCAGCCAAGCTCTTGGAGGCGATCCCAGACCTCTGCTGGATTCGGGCCTTCCAGGCAGTGGTCCCCGGCGACGAACACGTCGTCACATTCCGGAAGGGAGTCGACGACGGCGTTCAGCGCCTCCAGGTTTCCGTGGATATCGGACAGAAAGATGCTTCTCATCGCTCACCTGATCTAGCCGCCTCAACCGTTAGTATAGGTCTGAGATTGCACCCCACCCCGCCGTCGGAAGGGAAGTTCCCGGTGGTTGAATCGGCCAAGCAAACCAAGTCCGCGGTCGCGGCCCCCACGGACCTGCGCTCGACATCCCTGTACATCAACCGCGAGATCAGTGCACTCGAGTTTCACCAGCGCGTGCTGGCGCAGGCCGCCGACCATCGTCACCCCCTTCTCGAGCGGGTGAGATTCCTGGCCATCGTCAGTGATCTGGTATATGAGCTCTTCATGGTCCGCGTGTCAGATCTGCAAGCCGAGGCCGACGCAGGACCTGTCACGCTCACCCCGGACGGCATGTCACCGGCCAGGCAGCTCACGGCGATCCGTCAGCGCGTCACCGATATCTTCGCCGAGCAGCGGCGCATCCTCTCCAATGATCTGATGCCTGAGCTGGCCGAGCAGGGCATCAAGA
>DAINCT010000708.1:0-1523 GCA_036732245.1 Chloroflexota bacterium
GATCCTTCAGCGGGACAATTGCTCAGAGCCGCCGAGGCTCAGTCAATGACTGCGGCAATGGCTTCGATCTCCACGAGCTGGTCACGGTAGCCGAGGACGGTCACCCCGATCAGCGTGCTTGGGACGTCATGATCCCCGAACCCTTCCCGTACCGTCTTCCACGCTGTTAGCAGATCATCGCGATTCGCTGATGCCACGAGGACTCGCGTGCTGATTACGTCGAGGATTCCGGCACCAGCCGCTTCCAGCGCCAGGCACATGTTCTCCATGGCCTTCCGGGCTTGCGCTGCATAGTCTCCGATACCGGCGGTCGTTCCGTCCCGGTTCAAGGGGCAGGCGCCGGCGAGGAAGATCATGCGCGCTTCGGGCGGGGCGGTTGCGGCGTAGGCATACTGCGCAGCATCGGCAAGGGTGCCGGAACGAATGAGTGTGACCGCGCCGGGCATCTGCCGGTCTGCGCCTTTGGTGTCCCTCACCTTTCGGAAGGTCGAAACGACCGTTTTGCGAGATAGGCGGCGTCGGCTTTGTACAAGGCGGCGTGTTCGGATAGCTCGGGTTGGCCATGGGACTGTGCCCGGGCTTGGCTGTAGTTGGCCAGATCGTGCAGCCGCTCAATAGCGGCGGTAATCACTTGCGCTGGAGTGCACTGCGCATCGTATGCGCTCAGAAGAAGGGCCAGCCGCCGGTCTTGTTCCTCTTCCGAGTTACCGGGCCGGCCGTCAGGATTCTCCGGGGACGTCAGCGGGCAGAGACGGTACGCCAGATAGCAGACGTCCCAAATCCTCGATCCGGGGGACATGGTGTCGAAGTCGATGACGCCGGCGAATTCGTGATCGGTGCAAACGAAGTTATAGGGAGCGAAGTCGTTATGGCAGATCACCTCGACGGGCGGATGCGCCGGGACCTGCCACACACCGGCCCGAGAGGCTATGTCTGCCGTCGCGTCGTGGAACACCCTCAGGTGCCGCGCGGCGGAAACCAGGAAAGAATCTGCCCAGACCCACCCCGGCATCGGGTACGACGGCACCTCACCTGGCAGAAAGTCCAGCATTTCCCTGCCCCGCTCATCAAGCCCATACGCTCGGGGAACCCAATCAACTCCGCGTGAAGCCACATGCTCCAGGACACCATGGACGGTTGGCGTCCACGGGCCTGATGGCCGGCGAACAGTTCCCCCGCTGCGGATAACGGTATTCATGTTCCCGCCGGTCAAGACTTTCTCCATATAGGCAGCTTACGTGCCCGGCAACGGGACTATCCGCAAGCAAAGGCTGGGATTGATCCGGTGATCACAACCCATAATCGGCCACACGGCCGTGCGGCAAGACCGAGGAAATCACCCTAATGCGCAACCTCGCCTATGCGCCCTGAGCGCAACCACGGCGTCCCATTAGCCGATCCTCGAACGGGTCACTGCGGTGATCCAAAATTGATTCGGGGCAGCGCATTTCCAACGGCTATTGCGCCAGTTCAGACGGATTCGTTCTGTCCTGACTCCGCCAGGGTGATGCCGGCGACAGACC
>DAINCT010000709.1:0-1514 GCA_036732245.1 Chloroflexota bacterium
TAGGCCGGACCACGAGACTGTAACGGCCGGCTCCAAAGATGCTCGCTCGCAGCGGAAGGAGTCAACCGAACCGGGGACAATCCCGCCAAGACCTCTACCGCAAGCCGGGGTGCCTTGCCGATCCAGAAGAGAACGCATTCAACGACGTCGGGTTGTGTGTCCCACTGATCTGCCCATCTGCGTGCAAGATCGAGGTAGTCCGCGTACTGGCTGTCTGTCCAGCCATCAGTAGGCCAGGAGAGACCGCAAAGCCGGTTCAGGGCGCCCGCGACGTACTGGTCCAAATCAGTGGTGTTTGGGCAGCGCCGTGGCTGTACCCGGAGAAGTACGATGCTTGGTGCCGAACGCCGGACCCAAGTTGAGGACACGGTTCTTGTTTCTGCCGATCCCGTGAAGATACGAGTAGGCAGCATGCGGGCCAGCGGTCCTGAGCAGATCGACGGCCGCGGTCATCGAGTCGGCCACCCCCGGGGAATTGCCAGCGGGCGGACGCGACGGCTGACCCCCTGTGCATTCGTTCCGTTGCCCCAGACACATGCGGCAACGTAGGTGTGCACGACCGAAACAGGATCGCCGGCTGCCCTCGCTATGTCAAAAACTTGAGCGCGGTCGACGGTCGGCCAATCGAGGCCTTTGGGCGAGTCGTTCAACTCGACGGGCCACCACTCCGGATCTCGCAGATTTTGTCGCCAGCGGATCGGGTCGAACGGAGAGCTCTGCCTCAGCACCCACTGCTCTCGGTCCGGTGGCGGACCGGCGAAGGGCAGCGAGGAGTCGATCACGCGAAGAGCCTATCCGCCAACCGTCCCGCGGCCGGAGACCGTGCGCAAATGGTCGAGGGCAATAGCGAGTAGTTGATCTCCAAGTGCAGACGAAAGTGGGGACGACCCTGCCCGAAGGACCCCTCAGTTCGGACCTATGTGGGCCGGAGTGAGATCTTCGTCCGGTGGCTAGCCGGCGAGTACCACCCACGAGGTCCGAACCAGCACACGCAGCTCGGACGATGCCAGGCTCTCCCGATGACTGACGGCAAGAAGAAATGGATCGCACTCGCGGACGCCGCCGAGCGACTGAGCGTGTCGCCGAGAACGATCCGCAGACTGATCGCAGATGGCAAGCTGCCCGGGTATCGGATCGGCGGTCCCCGCGGCCGGTTGCTGCGGGTAGCCGTGGCCGACGTGGACGCCCTGCTGCGCCGCATCCCCACGGCAGCGAGCGGCGGTGAAGGTCTGTCACTCGGCTCGTTTGCCACCGATGCTAGATAGTCTTCCAACGGGGTTTGTCTTCACGCGTCTCGCGTTTCTCGAACTATCTTGGGATCAAGGGATGCTGGTCACCGATTGGTCACACAGGAGCAGGGTGTGACCATCACGGGCCGTGACGGAATGGGATCCTAGAGTGCTGTAAGCCTTATGAAGTAAGGGGAGACGGGATTAGGCGGGTGCACCCGTGATGGGTTCTACCGGACTCGTAATGAGGTTGTCCGGAGTTCGATTCCCCGAGGCGGCTCCACG
>DAINCT010000710.1:0-1507 GCA_036732245.1 Chloroflexota bacterium
TGGCCTACGAAGCGCTGAAGTACTACAGCGACCGGGAGATCGCCTTCCGGTTCGTCTCCAATGTGGATAGCACCGACTTTGCCGAAGCGACGCGTGACCTCGATCCGGCCGAGACGCTCTTTGTGATCTCGTCGAAGACGTTCACCACGCTCGAGACCATGACCAACGCGCAAACCGCGCGGGAGTGGGCGCTGCGCACCCTGAAAGATGAGCGGGCCGTGGCCAGCCACTTTGTGGCCGTCTCCACCAACGCCGACGAGGTGTCGAAGTTCGGGATCGACACCGCGAATATGTTCGAGTTCTGGGATTGGGTGGGCGGCCGCTATTCGATGGACGCGGCCATCGGCCTCTCCGTCATGGTCGCCGTCGGTCCGGAGAATTTCCGCTCCATGCTCGCCGGCTTTCATGCCATGGACGAGCACTTCCGCCACACCCCGTTTGAGCGCAATTTGCCGGTCTTAATGGGCCTGCTGACTGTCTGGTACAACAACTTCTTCGGTGCGCAAACGGTGGGTGTGATGCCATACGAGCAGTACCTGAAGCGCTTCCCGGCGTACCTGCAGCAGTTGACGATGGAGAGCAATGGCAAGCACATCACGCTCGACGGTCGGCACGTGGACTATCAGACCGGCCCGATTTATTGGGGGGAGCCGGGCACGAACGGCCAGCACTCCTTTTATCAACTGATCCATCAGGGGACGAAACTGATACCGTGCGACTTTATCGGATTCATGCAAGCCCTCAATCCGATCCGCGATCACCACGATCTCCTCATGGCGAATGTGTTCGCTCAAACGGAGGCGCTCGCCTTCGGCAAGACGTCCGACGAGGTGAAGGCGGAAGGAACGCCCGACTGGCTCGTGCCACACCGTACATTTGAAGGAGACCGCCCAACCAATACCATCCTGGCGGAGCGCCTGACGCCGGAAGTGCTGGGTTCGCTCATCGCACTCTACGAACACAGCGTCTTCACGCAGGGAACGATCTGGAACGTCGATAGTTTCGATCAATGGGGCGTCGAGTTGGGCAAAGTCCTGGCCAAGCGCATCATTCCGGAGCTGGAGGGCGGCGACGATGCCGGCCTCTCACATGACAGTTCCACGAATGCCCTGATCATGCGATACCGCGCACACCGCGCAGCCGCCTCCTAGAGTCAACTGGAGCAGTGTCGGCGGGAAACCTGGTCTCATGAACGCGTGGCAGGTCCCTGGATTCCCCTCCACTGCGCCGCGGGGGACAGGGGGTGCGTGTCCGTCGCGGCCGAGCAACCGAAAACCTTTACCTCTTCCTGCGCGCGACGATAGTTCCCTTATTACCGACGGCGAAGCAGGTTTTCGCGTCGATACAGGTAACGCCGTACAGGTCATGGCTGGTTCGACTCTGCTGTGCGACAAACGGGCCGCCGCTGGTCGAGGCCGTGATCGACCCCTGGTTTCCCACTGAATAGCAGGTCCTGGCGCCCGGGCAGGCGATCGCGTTCCGCATTCTCTGCGACCCACTATTCAGC
>DAINCT010000711.1:0-1507 GCA_036732245.1 Chloroflexota bacterium
GTGCTTCACTGCAGTGCGATTGTGGTGCAAACGATTGCGGTTTAGCCGGCTGCAATCCGCGCGATGGCCGGCTCTCACCGAATCTCCGAGCAGTGGTTCTTCCGTTTTAGGAGCAATGATGCAACTACAAGATCGCACCCCCAGGTTGGCGGGGGCACGCCGAAAGTTACTCCTCGGCATCGTGACGATTGCGACGATCGCACTCTCCGGCTGTTCAGGCAGCACGCCAAGCTCTGCTGGTTCCGCATCCGGGAGCCCGTTGACGATCGGAATCTCGCTCTCTCTCACCGGCGACTTCTCAGACTCGGGCAAGTCCGCGCAGCGTGGATACACCCTGTGGGCTGACCTGGTGAACAAGTCGGGGGGCATCCTGGGCCGTCAGGTCAAGCTGTCGGTCGTGGATGACGCATCCAGCCCCGACCAGGTCGTCACCAACTACACGAACCTCATCACGCGGGACAAAGTCGATATCGTCTTCGGCCCGTTCTCGAGCCTTCTGACCGTTCCCGCTTCGCGCGTGGCCAACCGATACGGCTATTCCTTCATCGAACCCGCAGGCGGCGGGCCTTCGGTTTTCGCACAGAAGTTGAACAACCTCTTCTTTGTGCAGCCGGCGGAGACGACGAAGGGTGGCGACGTGTTTGCCGATTACATCCTTTCGCTTCCCTCCGGCCAGCGGCCGAAGACCGCGGCGTATGCCAAGCTCGACGACCCGTTCTCCGCGCCGATCGCAGACAACATCAAGTCGCGGTTTGAAGCCGCCGGCATCAAGACGGTCTACGACCAGACCTACCCGGCCGAGACCGCTGACATGACCCCGGTCGTTTCCGGCATTGCGGCCGCTAAGCCCGACGTCGTTATCGGCGGAACGCAGGAGGCAGACGCATTCGCCCAGATCAAGGCGATGATCCAGCTCAAGTTCAACCCGAAGTGGCTCTTCGAGGCGAATGGCGCCAACTCGCCGGGCGACTTCCCGGCCGCCGTTGGAAAGGCAAACACCGAGGGAGTCTTCTCGAGCGCCGACTGGTACGCGGATTCGACGGTGGCCGGAAGCGCGAAATTCATCTCCGACTACACGAAGAAGTTCGGCGGAACGGCGGATCAGATCGATCCGACGTCGGCCGAGGCCTATTCGGCGGGAGTGCTGCTCGAACAGGTTGCGAAGAAGACCGGAAAGATCGACAACGCGACCATCATCAAGACGCTGCACTCGGGAACCTGGCCGACGCTGGTGGGGAATTTGAGTTGGGACGCGAGCGGAAAACCGAAGGGTGCCTACCTTCTGGTCCAATGGATTTCGGGCAAGCTGACGACCGTCTTCCCCGCGAAGACCTCGCAGCATGCGCCGGTCGCCCCCAAGCCCAACTGGGCCGGCTAGGGCTAGGGCGACGCATGCACGCGATAATCCAGGCGATCATTCTCGGAGTTCTCACGGGCGGGGTCTACGCGCTCATGGCCAGCGGCCAGACACTTATTTTCGGAATCATGAAGGTGGTCAACCTGGCTC
>DAINCT010000712.1:0-1507 GCA_036732245.1 Chloroflexota bacterium
TGCCATTCGTCGGCCAACTTGCCAGCGACCCCCGGTTGCCGCCGCATCTGCGCCCAATCGCGGGCGTGGTGCTGCACGCCGTGCGCGACGTCGCCATCCGACTCGACCATCCCGTGGAGCTTCCTGAAGATACCCTGGAGTAGGCTTTCCACATGACTAACGCGCCGGCCGAGCCGAAAACCGCGCTCAACATTACTGATGTGGTCAGCGGACCCATTCCGCCCCGGGTGATGAACCCCACCTGGCCGAACAAGTTGCACACCCGCATCGCCGATGTCGTTGCCGAAAAGGGTCCGCCGCCATGGTCGGTGCGTCTCATCGCCGATGAACGCAACCTGGTGACATTGATCGCCAATCCGCCTGGGACTGGCAATCGTCCACACTGGCACAAGGACTTTGACGAATGGTGGTTCATTCTGGCCGGCCAATTGCAGTGGGAGTTGACAGGCGGGACCAGAATCGAGGCCGGCAAAGACGAGATCGTGTGGGTGCCGCGCGGAACCGTCCACCACATCAAGAACATCGGCAACGAGATGTCGCTGCGTGTGGCGATCGCCATGCCACCGGCGGTGCACTACTTCAACCCGTGCGAGCAGTGCGGGTATACCGACGATGGCCCACGCGCATTCTGGTGACCGGTTCACATACGAGCCGTGGACCATGCAGTAGCCGAAAAACAGCACATCACCCGCCTTCGCCTCCACCGCGATCGCCTTCTCCAGCGGCCAATCGTCCAGAGGCAGATAAAAGCTTCCGTCGTGCGTTTCGCTACTCTGAAAGCCTATGCAGATTGGCGCTGTCGTTCGGCTCGGCCCCATCCAGGAGGGTGTGGGGCCATCGGGCTACCCAGCAATCAGGCACATGGCGTGCCGGATCGAGGACGCCGGGCTCGACTCGATATGGGTCTACGACCACCTCCTGTATCGCTGGCCCGGTCGACCGACAGACGGGATCTGGGAGTGCTGGACGGTGCTCTCGGCCCTGGCCCAGGCCACCCAGCGCGTGCAGATCGGGACGCTCGTCATGTGCACGCCGTTCCGCAACCCGGCGGTGCTGGCCAAAATGGCGAGCACCCTCGACGAGATCAGTGGCGGTCGCCTGATTCTTGGCCTTGGCGCCGGCTGGCACCAACCGGAATTCGACGCCTTCGGGGTGCCGTTTGACCATCGCGCCAGCCGCTTCCAGGAGGCGCTCGAGATCATCCGACCGCTGTTGCGCGACGGACGCGTCGATTTCCACGGCACGTACTACAGTGCACCGGATTGCGAACTCATTCCGCGCGGACCTCGACCAGACGGGCCTCCGCTCATGGTGGCTGGCAAAGGCCCGCGCATGCTCCGACTCGCCGCTCGCTATGCCGACAGTTGGAATACCGCCTGGCACGCGGAACCGGCAGACGCCGCCGCCCGCATCGAAACCCTCCACGCGGCCTGCGCGACCGAAGGCCGATTCCCTGCCACGCTGGAAATCACCGCGGCCGTGCCGGTTGCCTACCCCGACCTGGGAC
>DAINCT010000713.1:0-1503 GCA_036732245.1 Chloroflexota bacterium
GATCCCTACCGCCGGCCTCGACCCTCGACAGATCCCCGGCCGGCACCCATACTTCTGCCCCGGCTTCATCCTGCCACCACGTCGAGAGGGCACAGTGGTCGGGATGTCCGTGGGTCACGAATACGTTTCCAACCGCTCGAGGCTCAATACCGGCAGTGGCCATCTGTGCGCGCGCGGAATCCGAAGCGCCTTCATAATCCGGTCCGGCGTCGATGGCTATGTAATCGCTGCCGGTCGAGAGCAGGTACACGTTGCTGGCGCCGAGCTTAATGGTCAGCACTGGGCAGTTTTCGCGGGGAGCCGTGTTGGAGATCCTCACCGCCTGACCCCCTCTCCATGGGCCGCTCCGGAGAGGGGGCAATCCTTGAGTGCCGGGTGCGGGCCGTTTCGCGGCTCGCGTGGCGCGGGCTCACCGGTTCCCGTTCAGAAACCGGGTTGTTGGATACTGCACCCCAACGATGATCGATTTTAGCAACCAGATATCGCCCCCTCTCCATCGCGTAGCGATGGAGAGGGGGAAGGGGGGTGAGGTTCACCGACGATGGCCGGTCTGCGCGCCCTACTGCCCACTGCCTACCTGTCACCGGTCCGCCGCCAGCAGCGATCTCCGAATCACCAACAGGGCCGTGGTGACGGCACGACGTTTGATCGCTTCACGGCTCTGCGGGAAGATCGTGCTGCTCGAAGATGGTTCGCCGTGGCCGTCGTCGTAGCCGACGTGCACGGTGCCGACGGGCTTGCCCTCCTGCGTGTCAGGACCGGCTACACCCGTGATGCCGACGCCGATGTCGGCCCCCAGCGCTTTGCGCGCCGCGGTCGCCATGGCCATGGCGCACTCAGGACTGACAACCCCGAACTCGTCGATGATATCCTGGCTGACGCCAAATTGTGTCTTTACGCCGGTGGCATAGCTAACGATACCGCCAAGAAAGTTCTCCGAAGCCCCCGGCGAGTCGGTGATCGTCGAGGCGAGCAACCCTCCCGTGCACGATTCCATTACGGCAAGCTGCAGACCGCGCTCCCTGAGCATGCGTCCGACCGCGCCTTCCAGAGATTCGTCGTCCACACCCCATATCGCGGGACCGAGGATTCTCCGAAGCTCGTCTTCGACAGGCTCGATCAGGGACTCAGCCTCACGAGAGGTCGGGGCTTTGGCCGTTACGCGAACATGGATGCCGTCGGCCCGAGAGTAAACGCCGATGCTGGGGTTGGAGTTCTTAAGCAGCGGCGAGATCATTTCATCGACAGAGCCCTCGCCAATGCCAACCGTTTTGACCGTCCGCGACACGATGACTGATTCCGTGGATCGGCCGCGCAACTGTGGCTCGACCTCCTTCTCCCACATGCGGGCCATCTCTGCCGGCGGGCCGGGCATGGCGAGTAAGATGCGTCCGTCCTTCTCTACCCACCAGCCGGGTGCGGTACCACGCGGGTTTGGGATGGCGCGCGTCGATGGCGTGAGCCAGGCCTGCTTGAGGTTCCGCTCGGGCATCGATGCCGCTC
>DAINCT010000714.1:0-1500 GCA_036732245.1 Chloroflexota bacterium
CAGGAGCATCCGTATAACCCCTCCGTCCTGGATGTCTAGATCGTCATGCCCATCTTCCCAGCAAATCCGTGTCGCCGATCGTACAGCTCATTACATGCAAGTGCAATTGACGAATGGCATGAGGGTAACCGGAACTCGGAGTGTCTATATCAGGTACGACGATACGAGGGCAGTCCCGAACGCCTAACCCGTTTTTCAGATGACATTTCTGCAATTGATGGTTGTTGGCGTTTTGTCGACTCCCGTTCCCGCCGGCCCCAGAATCGCGCCGGTGGGATTCAGTGAGAGGCTGGCGACAGCTACCGACAGTCTGACCAGCACCGACACCGTCCCACGCAAGCGCCCCAAGTCAATCGACTACAGCGACGCGTATTACACGCGACTTGAAATTCATCGGGTGGCGAGCTACGCCGAGCTGCCATTGTTCGCGGCTGAGTACGTGCTGGGAGAGCGACTGCTCAAGGAAGAGCGTACGGGTTTCCCCTCCCAGGGCCTCAAGACCGCACACACGACCGTCGCGCTCGGACTCGGCGCTCTTTTCACCGTAAACACCGTGACCGGGGTATGGAATCTCTGGGAATCGCGGAACGATCCCGCCAACCGCGCACTTCGTCTTATCCACTCAGTGGCGATGCTCGGTGCCGATGCTGGATTTGCGTGGGCGGGCGCGAGTGGAGGGGGAGCGAAGCGGGATCTGTCTAACGCCAACCATCACCGCACGATTTCAGTCTCCTCCATGGCACTCGCCACGGCCGGAACTGCGATGATGTGGCTATTCCACAACTAATGATCACTATCACAAGTATTCTGCAAGCTGTTGCGACCGCGGCGAAACCCTGGGCATCGCTCTACAGCGACTCGACAGCCGTCGCCAGCACGGTGACTTTTTTTCACCTTGGGGGGCTTCTCTTCGCCGGCGGACTCGCCATCGCCTCAGACCGTGCTACGTTCCGAGCCTTTCGTGGTACGGACGAGGATCGGAACCGCCTGCTCGTTGACCTTGGCAATTCGCATTCGTGGGTGTTGGCGGGGTTGTCGGTGATCTTCGTCAGCGGACTTCTGCTCGCGCTCTCGGACGTGAAGACGTTCGGGTATTCGCCGATCTACTGGACGAAGATGAGCCTGGTGGTGCTGCTCCTCCTCAACGGCTCTGTCCTGCAACGCACCGAGCAGAAGCTCCGCGCTGGAAGCCTGCTGACCCAGTCAACCGCGCCCAGACAGCGGCTGTGGTCGAGGCTGCGATTTGCGGCGGCCACGAGCATGGCGCTGTGGACGGCAATCGTTCTCGCGGGCGTCATTCTCGTCAACGCCTCCTGACAAAGCAAAAACAACATCAATGGATCTCTGACAATGAAATCATCTGACACGATAAATCCTCGCCGCGACTGCGACGGCTGCCCACTCGTTCCTGAGAGAAGGGAGTTCCTGCGAAACGCGGCTGCGCTTGCGCTCGGCGTAATCTCCCTGAGTCTCCCGATCCGGAGTGTCTCGGCCAAGGTT